>NZ_JBFBKP010000034.1:0-44346 GCF_040702285.1 Arthrobacter sp. NPDC080086 | reverse complement strand
GACGCCAACGGGGACTCCCCCAAGGCCTAGTCCGCCAAAGCTTAGTCCGCCGGGCGGCGTCCGGGCCTGACCGGCCCGGGCTCCCCCGCGGTCCAGCCACTGGGGGCCGGCGTCGCGGCTTAGCCGGCCGGGGCTTCCTCGACGTCGTCCTCGTCGGCGGGGAGCCCGCGGGCGGTGGCGAAGGAGACGCCCTCGAGGAAGGCCTTGGCCCGCTCCGTCTCGGGGTAGGCCGCCAGCAGCCGCCAGAATGCGGCGTTGTGCGCAGCCACCAGCAGGTGCGCGAGTTCGTGCAGCAGCACGTAGTCGATGACCCACTGCGGCATCTGCTGCAGCTTGTGCGAGAGCCGGATGGTGCCCTCCGACGGCGTCGCCGAGCCCCAGCGGGAGTTCTGGTTCGTCACCCAGCGGACCGACACGGGCTCGGCCCGGCCGCCCAGGTAGGTGGCGGAGAGCTCCGCCGCCCGGGATGCCAGGGCCGCGTCGCTGCCCGGCCGGCGCCGGCCGTTCCCCTTCTGCCCCCGGCTTCCCTGGGCGCGGAGCTTGGCCAGCATCCGCTCCACCCATTCGCGTTCCTGGGCGCCGCTGAAGTGCGCGGGGATGGCCACGACGGCGGTGCCGTTTTCCCAGAAGGCCGCCACCGTGCGTCGGCGCCGGGCCGAGCGGCGCACCTCTACCGGCGCGCCGTCCGCCGTCGTCGTCGGCGTTCCCGCAGCCCTGCCCGGCATCAGGCGGTGGTGCTTTCCGCGAGGATGGCCAGGACCGCCTCGCCGTACTTCTCCAGCTTGGACGCGCCGACGCCGGGCAGCGTGGCGAGCTCCTGGAGGGTCGCCGGGCGGGCCTCGGCGATGGCCGTCAGGGTGGCGTCGGTGAAGACCACGAATGCCGGGACGTCCGATTCCAGCGCGGTGGCCTTCCGCCACTGGCGCAGCGCGTCAAAAGTCTGTTCCTCGTAGCTGGGCGGGCACTGGTTGCACCGGCCCACCTTGCGTTCGGCGCCGCTGCTGAGCATGCTGCCGCACACCCGGCACGACGCCGGCGCGGCGGCCTTGCGGCGTGGGGCCGGGCCCTTGCCGCGGGCGCTGGAGGAGGCGACGGAATCCGGCCTCAGCCCGTCCAGGAAGCGGGAGGGCTTGCGGTTCGCCCGGCCGCCCGGGGTCCTCGCGGTGGACCAGGACAGGTACAGGTGTTCCTTGGCCCGGGTGATGCCGACGTAGAGGAGCCGGCGTTCCTCGTCGACGGCTTCGGGGGTGTCGGCGAAGGAGATGGGCATCAGGCCCTCGCTCAGGCCCACCAGGAACACCGCCTCCCATTCCAGGCCCTTGGCCGCGTGCAGCGAGGCGAGGGTGACGCCCTGGACCGTCGGGGCGTGCTGGGCGAGGGAGCGTTCCTGGAGTTCGTTGACGAACTCGGCGAGGCCGAACTGCGGCCCCCGGGCCGCGACGAGCTCGTCCGCCAGGGCCACCAGGGCGGCCAGGGATTCCCAGCGTTCCCGCAGGGCGCCGCCGTTGTGCGGAGCCTCCTCGGTGTAGCCGAGCGAGGACACGATGTCCCGGACCAGCTGGCCCAGCGGTTCCGGGCCGTCCGCGCCGTCGATGGCCCGGGTGGCGGCCCGCAACTGCAGGATGGCGTCCCGGACCTCCTTCCGGGCGAAGAACCGTTCCCCGCCGCGGAGCTGGTAGCCGATCCCGGCCGAGGCGAGGGCCTGCTCGTACGCCTCCGACTGTCCGTTGGTGCGGAAGAGCACGGCGATCTGGCTGGCCGGCGTGCCCGCCTCCAGCAGTGCCTTGATGTTCTGGGCGGCCGTGGCGGCCTCCGCCTCGTCGTCGGAGCATTCGGTGAAGTGCGGCACGGGACCGGCGGGGCGCTGCGCGACGAGCTGCAGCGGCGTCGCCCAGGCCGCGTCCGCGACGGGGCCGCCGCTGCGCCGGCCGGCGAGCAGGTCGTTGGCGAGCCGGACCACCTGCGGGGTGGACCGGTAGTCGCGGACCAGTTTCACCACGGTGGCGTCCGGGTACTGGGCCTTGAAGCCCAGAAGGTGCTTGGGGGACGCACCGGTGAACGAGTAGATGGTCTGGCTCGCGTCGCCCACGACGCAGAGGTCGTCGCGGCCGCCCAGCCAGAGTTCAAGGAGCCGCTGCTGCAGCGGCGAGACGTCCTGGTATTCGTCCACCACGAAGTGCCGGTACTGTTCCCGGACGGTGGCGGCGACCTTCGGGTCCTCCTGCAGGATGCCGACGGTGATCAGCAGGACGTCCTCGAAGTCAATGACGTTGCGGTCCGTCTTGACGTCCTCGTAGGACTGGAAGACGCGGGCGACGGCGGTCAGGTCGAAGCCGCCGGGGGTGCCGCGGCCCTGGGCCTTCTCCAGGTAGTTGGCCGGGGTGAGCATGGAGACCTTGGCCCATTCGATCTCGGAGGCGAGGTCGCGGATGGAGGCCCGGTCTGTGCTGAGCCGTAGCCGGCGGGCGGCCTCGGCGATCATCTGGGCCTTGTGGTCCAGCAGGTTCGGCAGGGCACCGCCGATCGCCTGGGGCCAGAAGAATTGCAGCTGGCGGAGGGCGGCGGCGTGGAAGGTGCGGGCCTGGACGTTGCCCACGCCGAGGTCACGGAGCCGGCTGCGCATTTCCGCCGCGGCCCGGGCAGTGAACGTGACGGCCAGCAGCCGCTGCGGGCTGTAGACGCCGGAGTGCACGCCGTAGGCGATGCGGTGTGTGATGGCGCGGGTCTTGCCGGTGCCGGCGCCGGCGAGGACGCACATGGGCCCGGTCAGGTTGCTGGCCACCTCGCGCTGTTCGGCGTCGAGTCCGCCGAGGATGCGTTCCTCCAGGGAACGCTCATCCGCGGCGGGAAGCCCTTCGGCGGGCGGGGTGCCGGGAAATGATCCGGCGGAGAAAAGATCTGTGTTCACGTCTGCTGCTCAAATATCGGAGGGTCAGGGGGTGCCGGGGGCGTCCTGGATGACGCCGCCGTACCAGTGTTCAATCAGGGCCCGGGCAATGGAGAGCCGGCTGGAGATGGTGATCTCTCCGCTGGAGACCGCGGCCTGCAGTTCCTCCCGGCTGAACCAGCGGGCGCGGGTGACCTCGACGCCGTCGGGCCGGGCCTCCGTGTCCCCGGTGGTGGCGGTGAAGCCGAGCATCAGCGATGCAGGGAACGGCCAGGACTGCGATCCCAGGTACTGGGAGGCGGTCACCCGAACGCCGACCTCCTCGCCGATCTCGCGGACGACGGCTTGTTCGAGTGATTCGCCCGGTTCGACGAAGCCTGCCAGCGTGGAGTAGTTCTTCGCATCCAGCGGTCCGCCGCCGCCGAGCAGGAGCCGGCCGTCCGGGCCGACCACCGTGACGATGATCGCGGGATCGGTGCGGGGATAGTGCTCGGAGTTGTCCGCCGGGCACCGCCGCACCCAGCCGCCGGCCTCGATGGTGGTGGCGGTCCCGCAGCGCGGGCAGTGGGTGTGGGTGGCGTGCCAGTTGGCGATGGCGCTGGCTTCGATGAACAGGGCGGTGTCCGGGGCGTCGAGGCGTCCCGCCACCTCGCGGAATCCGGCCCATTGCGCCCCGGCGGGGATCCCGTCGACATGCTGCTCGAACGGCTCCGCGCGGACCTCGAACTGCTCCGGCAGGATGAACAGCACGAACTCGGTGCCGGGCCGGGACGCCGGAGCGGGGTTCCCGCTGTCCGCGTCGAGGGAAGCCCCGAGGTAGACGACGTGGAGGGGTTCGAAATCGGTGCCCTTGAGTCGGCCCGCGAGCGCCTTGGCGTCGAGGAACACCAAACCGTCCCCGCCCACCAGCGCCTGGCGGCGGGAGAGCACCATGGCCTGCACGCCGTCGGCGTCCAGGAGTTCGTCGAGCATCCCGGGCCGCATGCGTGCGGCGGAGCGCCGGTCGATGAGGGCGGCCCGGACCGGAAGGACGGTCTCCCTGAGGTGGTTGGCCGGCTGTCCGGTCCCGCCCTGCCGGGACGCGGCGGGCGTCGTGGTGGTGGACGCGGACGGCTCCGGAAGACTCATATCTCCACCGTACCCACCCCCGCTGACAATTGACATTTGCCAGGAAGGCCGACGGCGGCCCAGCGAGGCCCGTGTCTGCCGGGTCCGGGGGGCGTTTTCGGGCCTAACTTTCAGACTCGCCGCCCTGCCTCGCCGTGTTGGGCGCCGGTCAATCTACCGTGGGAACGTGAGAAGAAACCCAATCGAACTGGCAGCGGTAGCGACGGCAGCGGTCCCCGGACTGACCCCTACGGCCGTGTGCTCCGCGCCCGACGATGCGGCTGACTTCGACTCCGCCCTGCTGCTGGATTCCGAGGGGAAGCGCTGGCGCGTCCGGTCGCCGCGGCATGCGGAGGCCAGCGCACGGCTGGAGACCGAGTTCCTGGTGTTGCGGGCCTTCACCCCCGGGATCCGTGCCGAACTTCCGTTCCTGATGCCCACCGTGGCCGGAACCGTGCGGCAGGGCGAGTTGAGCACGTTTGTGTACGCCCACCTCGCGGGACGCACCCGCTCCGTGGAGGAGCTGGGCTCCGGGACGCCCGCGCTGGCCCGGGAGGTGGGTGCTGCCCTCGCCGCGATCCACGATCTTCCGCATTCGCTGGTCAGCAACGCCGACCTGCCCACATACACCCCGAACGAGTTCCGCCAGCGCCGCCTCAATGAGCTGGACCAGGCCGCCACGACCGGGAAGATCCCGCCGCTGCTGCTGCGGCGCTGGGAACACGCGTTGGAGGACGTCACCCTGTGGCGCTTCAATCCCAGCGTCGTGCACGGCGACCTGCACGAGGACAACATCATGGTCGACGGCGAGCGGGTCACCGCCGTGACCGGCTGGACCGACCTGCGGATCGGCGACCCTGCCGACGACATGGCCTGGCTGGTCGCCTCCAACGACCAGGACTTTGTGGACAGCGTCCTGGCCGCGTACTCCTCCGCCCGACGGGACACCCCCGATGCGCACCTGTTGCGCCGGGCGGCCCTGTCCGCGGAGTTCGCGCTGGCCCAGTACCTGGTCCGTGGTCTGGCTGCCGGGGACACCGCGATGGTCGAGGAGGGCGAGTCGATGCTGGCGTTGCTGGCCGACGACGTGGCGGCCCACGGCGGCCAGCCGATCAGCGTCGAACCGCTGCCCGCTCCGGCGCCCGCACAGTCACCGGCGGTCACGGTGCAGCCGATCGAGACCGAGGCGGAGACGCCCGGGATGGCCGCGCCGGAGGCGGCCGCCGGGCAGCCCGCCCCGCTCGCCGCGGCTCCCGCCGTGCACGTCACTCCGATCCCCGACACCCCCGAGGAGGACGAGCAGTCTTCGGGTGGCGAGGAGTCGTCGCACGGTGTCTCCCGGGACGCGGTCTCCCGGGACGCGGTCTCCCGGGACGCGAAGGGCGGGGACGACGGCCGCGGAGCCACCCAGGCTGACGACGCCGACGTCGCACCTTCCAGCCCCACCGCGGAGGACCGTTCCGCAGCGGACCGCAGCGAAACGGTCTCCGACAGCCCTGCCGGTGCCGACACTCCTGCTCCGGCCAGCGGCGAGGATACGTCCACGACGGCGCTGACCGTCGTGCCGCTCCACCGCCACTAGCCCGTCCTACCTGCCGGGGACGCCCACCGGCCGGCCGAGCGCACCGGCGACGATCCGTTCGAGGTCCGCCGCGCTGCCCAGGTCGTGCGGGCGCACCACGGCGTCGTCGGCCACGTAGTAGAACGCCGCCCGGACGTCCTCGAGGGGCACGCCCTTCAGCCGTGACCAGGCGAGCCGGTACACGGCCAGCTGGACCGCCTTCGTCGTGAGCTGCCGTGCCGAAGGCCGGCGGCCGGTCTTCCAGTCCACCAGGTCCCAGCCGCCGTCGGCGTCGCGGAAGACGGCGTCGATGCGGCCGCGCACCACCACGTCGCCGATCCTGGTCTCCACCGGAACCTCCACGTGCGCCGGAGCCCGGTCCGCCCATTCGGAGCGCCGGAAGGTCTCGACCATGGCCTCCAGGCCGTAGGCCTCATCGATGTGCCCGTCCGAGCCGGGGGCCTCCCCCAAATCCAGCATCCCCGCCGTGCCGAAGTACTCCTCCACCCAGGAGTGGAATGCCGTGCCCTTGCGGGCGGACATCCCGGGCTCGCGCGGCACGGGCCGCCGGAGCCGGGCCACCACGGCGCCGGGATCTTCGTCCAAGTCCACCAGGGTGGAGGCGGAAATGTGCCCGGGCAGGTGAACCTCGTGGACGGTGGTGCGCCGGTTGCGGCGGTCCAGCAGGGTGGCGGCCTCCTGGGCCCAGCCGCCGGCGGGTCCGCGCAACGGCTGCCCCGGGGGCGCCGGCGCGGGCAGGTGCCGATCCCCGGGCCGCTGCAGGTGGTCCAGGACCAGGGCGGCCGCGGAGTCCATGGCCGCGCGGCGACCCGGCCGCAGGCGCAGCCGTACCCCGGTGCGGGGGTTGACCGGTCCCTCCAACGGGTCGTAGGGCCACCCGGCGAGCTCGAGTTCCGAGGTCAGCGGACTCTCCTCCGGCAGGGCGTCCTCGGAGACCGAGAGCGGGTGGACCGCGGCACTCCCCCGGCCCAACAGGGCCTCCAGTTCGGCCAGGAAAGGAGACATATCGGCGATGCCGGCCCGGGAGCCCACCCACGCGGCGCTGGAGACGCAGAGCACGTGCTTGGCCCGGGTGTAGGCGACGTAGGCCAGGCGCCGCTCTTCTGCCTCGCCGTGGGCCTGGACGTCGGCCTTGAAGTCCTTTTCGGCGTCCAGCCAGCCCTTCTGGTCCGGGTGCTCGAGATCCCACTGCGGCAGGTCCGCGCGGTCGCCGCGCAGGGGCCACGGCAGGGCCGCGGAGCCGCTGCTCCAGCGGGAGTCGCGGCTGCTCGGGAACGCGCCGGCGTTCAGGCCGGGGACGAACACCACGTCCCACTCCAGCCCCTTGGAGGCGTGCACCGTGAGCAGTTGGACGGCCTCGTGGTTGGCCTCGGGCGCGGCGGCGTCGAGGCCGTTCTCCTCGGCTGCGGCCGCCTCGAGCCAGGCCAGGAAGGCCAGGACGTCCACGCGCTGGGAGGTGTGCAGGAACCCGGCGGCCGCGTCCTGGAAGGCGTCCAGGTTGCGGCGGGCCTGGTGGATGCTGATCCCGGGCCGGGCGGCCACCTCGATGTCGAGCAGCATGGACCGTTCCACCTCGCCCAGCAGGGTGGTCAGGTCGTCGCCCATGAAGCTGCGCAGCTGCCGGAGTTCGGCCGAGAGCCGCTGCAGCCGGCCGAGGGCCTCGGCCCCCAGCTGCCGTCCGTGGGCCGAGGTCCAGCCGGGCCGGGGCAGCCAGTCCAGCGCCTCGACCAGGCTGGCGCCGTCGGTCAGGTCCGTTTCGATGACGGCCGTGTCGGCGTCGTCGAGGTCCTCGTCGGCGCCGGCCCCGCCGGCCCCGGGCGCCCCGCGCCGCCGGGCCAGGAAGCTGGACCAGTCGCGGAAGGCCATCAGGTCCGCGGGTCCGATCCGCCAGCGGGCCCCGGCCAGCAGGCGCATCAGCGAGTCCGACCGGCCCGGATCCGCCAGGACGCGGAGGGTGGCGACGAGGTCGACGATTTCCGGGGTGTCCAGCAGACCGCCGAGGCCGACGATCTCGTACGGGATGCCGCGGAGCTCGAATTCCTTGCGGATGCACTCCATCTGGGCGCGGCGCCGGCAGAGCACGGCCATCGCGGGCGGTTCGAAGTCCCCGGTGCCGGCGCTGCCGCTGAAGTCGGTCCGGCGGTAGGTCAGGACGTCGCCGGCGATGGCGGCCGCTTCCTCCTCGTCGGTGCCGAACCGGCCCATCACCACGCGGCCCTCCACCGCGGCGGGGCTGGGTTGCAGCGGCGGAACCTCGACGGCGGGGGCGGTGTCCCGGGCGCCAGCGGGACCGGCTTCCCCGGCGGCGCGGCTGAGCGGTGCCGAGATGACGTTGGCGGCGTCGAGGATGGTGCGGCCGTTGCGCCAGGCCGTGGTCAGGTACGACGTCGGCGCCACGGCGAAGCGGCGGCCCCCGCCCCCGTCGCCGGCGTCGCCGCCGGCACCGGAGCCGGCCTCACCGACCAGTACCGGGAACTCCCGCACGAAGTGGAAGAGCTGCCCCGCGGAGGCGCCGCGGAAGCCGTAGATGGACTGGTTGGGGTCCCCCACCGCGGTGACGGCGTGGCCGCCGCCGAAGAGCCGGGAGAACAGCACCAGCTGGGCGTGGGAAGTGTCCTGGAATTCGTCGAGCAGCACCACCTTGTAGCGCTGGCGTTCGGTTTGCGCGGCCAGCGGGATCTCGCTGGCAACCCGGGCGGCCAGGGCCACGAGGTCGCCGAAGTCGAGGGCGCCGCGGGCCCGCTTGGCCTCCGCGTACCGGCCCACCATGTCCGCCACGCTGGCGCGGGTCCGGAACAGGGCGCTGAGTTCGGCCGCGGCCTGGGTGGGGTTCTTCTTGGCGGTGGCCAGGTACGGCAGGGACTCGAACTCCTGGACCCGGTCCAGCAGCCAGGTACGGACCCCGGCCGGCTCCTGCAGGTGTTCGGCGCACTCCCCCGCGAGCTGGATGACGGCCTTGACCAGGGTGGACTTGGCGGCGCGGAAGTGCTCGTAGTCGCCGTCGTAGGCTTCGACCACCTCGCTGGCGAGCTGGAAGGACTGCGCGGCGCCCAGGAGCACCACGTCGCGTTCGACGCCGAGCCGGAGGCCGTAGTCGGAGACGATCCCGCTGGCGTAGGAGTGGTAGGTGGAGACTTTAGGCTCCAGCGCCTCGGTGCTGAGCAGCCCGGCGGGGAACACCGAGTGGTCCCTGTCCTCGGCGGCGATCCGGGCCAGGGCGGTGAGCTTCGCCCGGATCCGGGTGGCCAATTCGCCGGCAGCCTTGCGGGTGAAGGTCACGCCGAGGACTTCTTCCGGGCTGACCCAGCCGTTGGCCACCAGCCAGACCACCCGGTCCGCCATGGTGGCGGTCTTCCCGGAGCCGGCGCCGGCGATGACCAGCCGGGGTGCCAGCGGCGAGGAGATGATCAGGGACTGCTCCGCCGTGGGGCGGTTCTTTTCCCCGAGCATGGCCGAGAGCTCCTCGGGGCTGAACCGTGGATCCGGGAGGCTCATTCGGTGACCTGCTTTCCTCGGGCGCAGAGCGGGCAGAGCTCGGGCAGGCGGCACCCGTGGCCGCCGTGGCCGCCCTTGGCCGGGTCGTGACGGGCCTCGAACGTGCTGCCGGACATGACCCGGGCGGAGTCGTTCACCAGGTCCAGGGCCCAGTTGGCGTCCGGGTCCAGCGGCGGCTGGTGCTGCACGCCAGGGCTCTTGGTGGTGGTCCCCAGCTGGGCGAGGACGGCACCGCCGGGCCGGGGCGGCGGCCCGTCGTCGGGGCCGGCGAAACCTCCGGCGAGGACGGCCGCCTGGTAGGCGCCGAGCTGCGGGTGGCGTTCCAGCTCGGCCTTGCCGGGCTGACGTTTGCCGGTCTTCAGGTCCACGATCACCAGCCGGCCCTCGCCGTCGATCTCCAGCCGGTCCACCTGGCCGCGGAGCACCGCAGCGCGCGCGGGCCAGCCGTCGCCGTCCTCTGCCGCTCCGGCGGGGACGACGTCGGCCAGCTTGACCTCGAAATCCTGCTCCACCCCGAGCAGGCTGCGGCCCTCGCTGCGCATCACCAGGACGTACTGGGCGAGCTTGCGCACCATGCCCTCGGCCCGCTGGAAGTCCAGTTTGCCCTCCCAGTTGTCCTTCATGCCCAGGGTGGGCCAGCGCTTGACCAGCTCGGCCACGTATTCGCCGCCGGAGGCCTCGGGAAGGTCCTGCGCGATGGCGTGGACGAGGGTGCCGAGGCTGCGGGCGAAGTCCGTGGCGGCCTCCCCGCCGGCAGCCTGGACGAACCAGTCCAGCGGCGACTTCTGCACCGTCTCAACCTTGGAGGGTGAGACGAAGACCGTGCCGCCGGGCGGCACCACCGGCTCCGCCGAGGACAGCGGAGCCAGGCCCCACCACTGGTCCGGATGGGCGCCGGGCACGGGCGGTTCGGCGGCGGCGAGCGCCCCCAGGATGGCTGCGGCCTCCTCGCCCTCGGCGGTCCCGGCCTGGGCGTGCTGGCGCAGTTCCGCGACCAGGGCCCGCAGCGTCAGCGGCCGTTCCACCGGGGTGTAGCCCCGCCGGTCCTGGCCCGGGGCCAGCGGCGCTGCGTAGTCGAGGAAGGACGAGGGCTGCTCGTCCTCGGAAGACACGGCGGTGCAGATCAGCACCTCGCGGGCGCGGGAGACTGCGGTGGAGAAGCTGCGCAGTTCGTCGTAGCGGATGTCCCGGAGCCGGCTGAGCGGATCGAGACGCAGGGCGTAGTCCACTCCGTGCTCCACCGCGTCCGCGAACAGCGTGCTGCCCAGCAGCTCGCCGCGCAGCCGCGTGTTGGGCCAGACGCCTTCCTGCAGTCCGGGCACGATGACGACGGGCCATTCCCGCCCGGCGGCGCTGGCCGGGGTCATCAGCTCCACCGCGTCCTCCAGCTGGGCGCGGGCGGCCAGCGTGTCCATCGGCAGTTCCTGGCTGAGCAGGTACTCGAGGAACTGTTCCGGCCCGGACCCGGGCAGCTGGTCCACGTAGCGTTCGGCGGTGTGGAAGAGGGCCATCATGGCGTCCAGGTCACGGTCCGCCCTTGCGCCGGCGGCACCGCCGGCCAGGGCGGCCTCGGTCCAGCGCTTCGCCAGGCCGGTGGCGTTCCACAGCGCCCACAGCACGGTCTCGGCGTTGGCGCCCGGCGCGGCGGCGGCCTCGCGTCCGGCGTGGATCATCCGGGCGATCCGCCGCGCCGAGCGTCCCTCCAGGCCGGTCGCGGCAAGCGCGCCGGGTTCCAGCAGCGCCTCGACCAGCAGGGCGTCGCTGGCGCGCCCGCCGCCGCCGAGCAGTTCGTCCTGCCGCAGCGTCTGGCGCAGCCGCCGCAGCTCGATGGAGCTGGCCCCGCCGATGCGGGAGGTCAGCAGCGACACGGCGGCTTCGGCGGTCAGGGCCTCGGGGTCCAGGGCGACGGCGTAGGCGTCCAGCAGCGGCCGCACCGCAACCTCGTCCCGGACGGCGGCCTCGGCCACGGGAATCCGCACGGGAATGCCCTGCCCGGCCAGGTGCCGTTGCAGCTGGCTAAGCTGGCCGCCGTTGCGGACGATCACGGCGATGTCGCCCAGGGCGCGGCCCTCGTTCAGCTGAGCCTCGAGGATCCGCTGGGCCACATAACGCAGTTCGTGGACCGGTGAGGGCAGCAGGTGCCCCTCTACGGTGCCGGACACTGGCAGGTTTGGCGCGGCTGGGTTTGGGGCGGCGGGTTCCGGTGCCGCCGGTGCCGGGTAGTCCAGCCGCCGCGCGGTGGCGCCGCCGGTGCGGAGCGAGATCCGTTCGGCGACGGCCTGCCAGGCCTGCCCGACGGCGGGCGCCTGACGGTGCGCCGTCCAGAGCGGCCGTTCCAGCACGGTGCCGCCCGGGGCGAGGAGCCGGGGCAGTTCCGACACCAGGTCCGGCCGCGCACCGCGGAAGCCCTGCACGACGGTGTCCGGGCAGTAGGTCACCAGGGCGTCCTTGCCGGAGGCGATGTCGGCCAGCAGCTCGAAGACTGCCGGGTTCGCCTCCTGGAGGTCGTCCACCAGGATCAATTGCAGCCGGTCCCGTTCGGCGGCCAGGAAGTCCGGCGCGTCCTGGAAGATCTGGCGGGCGGCGGTGATGATGCCGGCGGGGTCAAAGGATTCCGGCATCCGCAGGTCCAGCACGTCGCGGTACTCGGCGTAGAGCGCCGCGGCGGCCTCCCAGTCCGGCCTGCCGCAACGGCGGCCCAGTACGGCGAGGTCCTCGGCGGTGCGCCCTGATTCGATGATCCGGTCGAAGAGCTGCCGCACCTCCTGCCGGAAGCCTCGGGTGGGCAGGGCGGCGCCGAGGTCCTCCGGCCAGGGCAGCTCGAAGCCCGGACGCGCGTGGCCCTCGAGGAGTTCCTTGATGATCAGGTCCTGTTCGGGGCCGGAGAGCAGCTTCGGCGCCCGCGGCAGGGGCAGCACCCCCTCGGCCTTGGCCCGCCGGATCAGGTCGAAGGCGTAGGACGCCCAGGTGCGTGCCGGCGTCGTACTCAGGCTACGGTCCAGCCGCGCGGTGAAACGGTCCCGCAACGTGTCCGCGGCGAGCCGCCCCGGGGCCAGGATGAGCATCCGTTCCGGATCCAGGCCGTCCCGCCGGGCACGGTGCACCGCGGCCTCCACCAGAACCGTGGACTTCCCCGTGCCGGGCGCGCCGGGCACCAGGACCGGCCCGCTCCCGCGCGCGGGTTCGACGGCGGCGCGCTGGTCCGCGGAAAGCTCCGGGGCCTGCGCGTGCCGGGTCCGCGGCGGCAGCAGCGTCAGCCCGGGCACGGTGGTGCCGGGGACAGCTGTTTCTTGCATGGCCTGGTTGGGCACGGTGGTGCGTGAATCGTTAAGGCTGATGCCGGCGGGGCGGTGGCTGGGGCTACTCACACAAACATTTCATCATCGGGCACCGACAGTTTCCGGCTGGCGGGCTCCAGCCGCTCCGCTACGGCGTCGATCGCGGCAAATTCTTCATCGGTGGGAGCCCATCGGGCAGCCGCAAGGTCCACCCGCCACCGGCCCTCGCCGCTGCGCTGGAAGTCCAGGAAATCACCGCGCAGGGGTGTCCCCTCGGCCAGGTAGTGGCCGAGCGCGTCCCGCCCGTGGCCGGGGGGCGCCTCGCCGCTGGCCCGGATGATGCGCCACCAGGGGATCGAGCTGCCGTGGTGGCTGAGCACCGCGCCGACCTGCCGGGGGCCGCCGGAACCCAGCAACTCCGACACGTCGCCATAGGCGAGGGCGGACCCCGCAGGCACCATCGCACCGAGCTCCAGCACCGCCTCCACGTACTCCATCCGCATGCCATCAAGGGTACCGTCGCCGCCTCCGCGCCCCGGCCGCAGGTCGCTGCCCAGGACTGTCCGTGGCAGCAGGTAGCGTAATTGCATGAGCACTTGGCACACCCTCCCCCGCGCAGCATTCGACCTCGAAACCACCGGCCGGAATTCCCGCGCGGCTCGGATCGTGACGGCGTCGGTGACCCTGGTGGACGGGGACGGCGCCGTCATCAAGGAGCACGAGTGGCTCGCCGATCCCGGCGTCGAGATCCCCACCGAGGCCAGCGACATCCACGGCGTCACCACGGAGCGGGCCCGCAGCGAGGGACGCCCCGCCGCTGAGGTGGTCCGGGAACTCGCCGGGGTGCTGCAGGAACTGTTCGATGCCGGGGTTCCCGTCATCGCCTTCAACGCCAGCTACGACTTCACGGTCCTCGCGGCGGAATCCGCGCGCTACGGGGTGCCCCAGCTGCACCGTTACCCGGTCCTGGACCCGTACATCATGAACAAGCAGGTGGACCGCTACCGCAAAGGCAAGCGCACGCTGACGGCCCTCTGCGAGGAATACGGCGTGGACCTGGACAACGCCCACACCTCTGCCGCCGACGCGCTCGCCACCCTGCGGGTCCTCGATGCGATGGCCGGAAAGTTCCCGAAGCTGCGGATGCCGGCGGCCCACCTGCACCAGCTGCAGGTGGAATGGGCCACCGCCCAGGCAGCGGACTTCCAGAGCTACCTTCGGAAAACCAAGCCGGCCGCGGTGATCGAAGGTGACTGGCCCGTCCTGCCGCCCGAGGACGCAAGCCGCGGCAGTTTCTAGCCGCAACCCCGAAGCCCGGGCTGCGGCGTCACAAATCGACACGTCCGCCCCGAAAATCGGCCGGAACCCTGCTTTTCGGCGGCCCATCGGCAGAATGAGACGGACCACACACAGCTTCCACACAGCCGGGACGCGCCGCCACGCCGGACGGAATTCTGTGCATTGGACGGTGGCCGCCGCTCTCAAGCCGCACAGCCCACATGACACTCGCGTTATTCGCTCATCCCACCCCAGGGCCCCCGGAAATTCGATTTGATCCGGCCCAATGCCCCGGTGACACAATTATCTTTTGCGGTGCCGCCCTGGTGCGGCATGCCCTCCGGCGGCCGGACCTGCTGTCCCGCCGCCGCCCCAGGACTTCAGACGAAAGTGATTGCGTGATGAAAAGCAAAGCCTTGAAGTGGCTTACCGCCCTTCCGGTGGCCGTGGCCCTGTCGGTCTCCCTCGCCGCATGCGGCGGCGGGTCCGCCCAGAGCTCGGGCTCCCCGACTGATGCCCTCCAGGGCAGCGACCAGACCTCCCTGGACAAGTACACCACCAAGGACGTCCCGGCCCTGGACAAGATCGACAAGTCCAAGCTCGGCCTGATCAGCGAGGGCACCCTGCGGGTGGGCACCCTCTCCGACGCCCCGCCGAACATCTTCATCGATCCGTCCGGCAAGTTCACCGGCTACGACAACGAGCTGCTGCGGGCGATGGCCGACAAGCTGGGGCTCAAGATCGAGTTTGCCTCCACAAAGTTCCAGGCGCTTCTAAGCCAGGTGAAGAACAAGCAGTTCGACGTCGGCTCGTCCTCGATTTCCACCACGGACGCGCGCCGCGAAACGGTTGCGTTCACTAACGGTTATGACTTCGGCTACATGGCTCTTGTGACTAAAGAGGACGCCAAGGTCCAGAAATTCGCCGACCTGAAGGGCAGCCTCCGCATCGGCGTCGTCAGCGGCAGTGTGCAGGAGGACTACGTCAAGAACACCCTCAAGCTTGAGCCTGTTTCCTTCCCCGACTACAACACCGTGTTCGCCAGCCTCAAGAGTGGGCAGGTTGACGCCTGGGTGGCTCCGTCCCAGCAGGCCACCGGCCAGGTCAAGCCCGGCGACGGTACCAAGATTGCCGAGAAGAAGCTCAACACGCAGAACTTCACCGCCTACGCCGTAGCCAAGGACAACCCTGCCCTGCTCGACGCGCTTAACTCTGCCCTCGACGCCGTGGTTGCCGACGGAACCTGGTCCAAGCTGACCGCCCAGTGGTACACGGACCGTCCGACGTCCGCCGAGCAGACCCCCGAGGGGTGGAAGCCGGGCAGCAAGGCCGTCAAGGTCCCCGCGAAATAGTCACCGGCTACCAGGAGAGATAGCGACGCCATATGGATTACCTGACACGACTCGGAGAGACCTTCTTTGACTGGGGGAAGATCGCTGAGGTCTTGCCAAGCATGTTCACCGTTGGCCTGCCCAACACCTTGGTCCTTGCGATCACCTCTGGCCTGATCGGTGCGTTCCTCGGTCTGATTCTGGCTCTCATGGGAATATCCCGTAATCCCGTGGCACGGTGGGCGGCCCGGGTGTACACGGACGTTTTTCGTGGACTCCCGGCCGTCCTCACCATCCTGGTCATCGGACTTGGATTCGGACCGATTTTCCGCGAGATATCGGGTAGCAACAGCCCCTACCCCATGGGCGTTGCGGCTCTGTCGCTCATGGCCGCCGCGTACACGGGCGAAATCTTCCGCTCCGGCATTCAGAGCGTAGACAAGGGTCAGCTTGAGGCGTCACGGGCCTTGGGGTTCGGTTATGGCCCGTCCATGCGCCTAGTCGTGGTGCCGCAAGGTATCCGCCGGGTACTCCCTGCCCTGATGAACCAGTTCATCGCTCTGATCAAAGATTCCTCGTTGGTATTCACCTTGGGCTTGCTGGCAACGGAACGGGAATTGTTCCAGATCGGCCAGGACGCCGCCGCACGCAGCGGGAACCTATCCCCGTACGTGGCAGCGGCTATTTTCTACCTCGCCATGACCATTCCACTCACTCACCTGGTGAACTTTATTGATTCCCGGCTGCGTTCCGGCCGGCCGGAAAAGAAGCAACCGGACGAGGCTGCCGCCGTCGTCGGAAAGGGAGCCCAGGCATGAGCGAATTCGCGTCCGGATCACTGACGGCGAAGAACATCCACCTGTCCTTCGGGTCGAACCACGTCCTGCG
The DNA here is from genome assembly GCF_040702285.1 of Arthrobacter sp. NPDC080086. Classification (NCBI taxonomy): domain Bacteria; kingdom Bacillati; phylum Actinomycetota; class Actinomycetes; order Micrococcales; family Micrococcaceae; genus Arthrobacter; species Arthrobacter sp. NPDC080086. The sequence goes on along the minus strand of NZ_JBFBKP010000034.1, from coordinate 28,500 downwards.
CGGCATCGACCTGCACGTCGAGAAGGGCACCACGGCCTCCGTGATCGGCCCCTCCGGCTCCGGCAAGTCGACGCTGCTCCGGGTGATGAACCGGCTGATCGAACCGGACCAGGGCGACATCCTGCTCGACGGCCGGTCCGTGCTCAAGGACAACCCGGATGAGCTGCGCCGCCGCATCGGCATGGTCTTCCAGCAGTTCAACCTCTTCCCGCACAAGACCGTGGAGGAGAACGTCTCCCTGGCCCTGCGCAAGCTCCGCGGCATGTCCAAGGAGCAGGCCCGCGAGGAGGCCCTGGCACAGCTGGACCTGGTGGGCCTGAAACACAAGGCCGATTCCCGGCCCGCGAACCTCTCCGGCGGCCAGCAGCAGCGCGTGGCGATCGCCCGGGCGCTGGCCATGAAGCCCGAGGTGATGTTCTTCGACGAGGCCACCTCGGCGCTGGACCCGGAGCTGGTCAAGGGCGTCCTGGCACTCATGGCCGACCTGGCCAAGGGCGGAATGACGATGGTGGTGGTGACCCACGAGATGGGCTTCTCCCGCAATGTCTCGGACACCGTGACGTTCATGGACGCCGGCAAGGTGGTGGAGTCCGGCGCCCCGGAGCAGCTCTTCACCGACCCGCGGACCGAACGGCTCCGCGGCTTCCTGGCGGACGTCCTCTAGGCAGCACCTCCTTAAACGACTGAAGGCACCCGCCGCGGCGGGTGCCTTCAGTCGTTTAAGCGCCGGTCAGGCGGTGGCGGCCGCGGCGGCCTTCGCGGCGGCCGGAAGCGCGTCGAAGATCCGGTTCATGGCGGCGTCGTCGTGCGCGGCGGAGAGGAACCAGGCCTCGAAGACGGACGGCGGCAGGTACACCCCGGAGTCCAGCATGGAGTGGAAGAACGGCGCGTACCGGAAGACCTCCTGGCCCTGGGCGTCGTCGTAGTTGTGGACGCCGCGAGCGGAGGTTCCGAAGGCCACGGAGAACAGGTTCCCCGCCCGCTGGATGGAGTGGTCGACGCCGGCGGCGTCCAGCGCCTCCGACAGGGCGCCGGAGAGTTCCAGGGAGCGGGCGTCGACGAAGTCGTAGACCTCCGCGGTTGCGTGCGTGAGGGTCGCGACGCCGGCGGCCATGGCCACCGGGTTACCGGAGAGCGTGCCGGCCTGGTAGACCGGGCCCACGGGGGCGAGGTAGTCCATCACGTCGGCGCGGCCGCCCAGGGCCGCCGTCGGCATCCCGCCGCCGATCACCTTGCCGAAGGTCAGCAGGTCAGGAGCCCACGGTTCGGCCGCGTCGGCCGCGCCGCCGGTGAGGCCCCAGTAGCCGGCGTAGCCGGTGCGGAAGCCGGTGAGGACCTCGTCCAGGATCAGCAGCGCGCCGTGCTCCCGGGTGATCCGGGACAGGCCCGCGTTGAACCCCTCACCCGGGGTCACCACGCCCATGTTCGCGGGTGCGGCCTCCGTGATGACGGCTGCGATGTTGGGCCCGTGCGCGGCGAAGGCGGCTTCGACGGCGGCGAGGTCGTTGTAGGGCAGCACGAGGGTTTCCGCGGCGGTCGCGGCGGTGACGCCAGCGGAGCCCGGCAGGGCGAGGGTGGCCAGGCCGGAGCCGGCGGCGGCGAGCAGGCCGTCGAGGTGGCCGTGGTAGCAGCCGGCGAACTTGATGACCAGGTTGCGGCCGGTGTAGCCGCGGGCCAGCCGGATGGCGGTCATGGTGGCCTCGGTGCCGGTGGAGACCATCCGGACCCGTTCCGCGGCGGGGACGCGTTCGCGGACCAGCGCGGCGAGGTTGGCCTCGTCCGGGGTGGAGGCGCCGAAGGAGAGGCCCCGGTCGACGGCCTCGTGGACGGCGGTGAGCACGGCCGGGTGGGCGTGGCCCAGCAGCGCCGGACCCCACGAGCAGACCAGGTCGACGTACTGGTCGCCGTCGGCGTCGGTCAGGTAGGCGCCCTGGGCGGAGACCATGAACCGCGGCGTGCCGCCCACCGAGCCGAAGGCCCGGACCGGGGAGTTCACGCCGCCGGGCATCAGCCCGCGGGCTCGGTCGAACAGTTCCTCATTGCGGTGGTGGCTGGAAGTCATGAATCCTATTCTTTCAGTTCCGGGAGCCGGAGGTCCGGCTGCCCGTCTCGGTCTCCCCGGCCAGCAGGGCGGCGACGCGCGGAGCCACGTCGGTGCCGAACAGCTCGATGGAGCGCATCATGGCGGCGTGCGGCAGGGTGCCGTTGCTGTATTTGAGGTCGAAGCGGTCCGCGCCCAGGTTCCGCTTGAGCAGGGCGATCTTCGCGGCCACCGTCTCCGGTGACCCCACATAGAGCGCCCCCTCGGGGCTGCAGAGCTGCTCGAACTCGGCCCGGCCGCCCGGACCCCAGCCGCGTTCGGAACCCAGCTGGTTCCGCTGCGCCAGCCAGTGCGGGAAGAACTCCTCCCGCGCCTCCTCGTCGGTGGCGGCGATGTGACCGGGCGAGTGGGTGGCGACCTGCTGCAGGGGGTGGCCGTACTTTTCCATCGCCTCCCGGTACAGCCCCGCCAGCGGCCCGAAGGCCCGGGGCGCCCCGCCGATGATGGCGAAGATGATCGGGTAGCCGTATTCCGCGCAGCGAAGGACCGACTCGGGGGTACCGCCGACGCCGATCCAGGCCGGCAGCAGGTGGTGCTCCAGCGGCGGGTAGACGCTCAGCCCGTTGATGGGCGCCCGCGTGCGGCCCTCCCACTTGATGGGTTTCTGCGCCCGGACCTTGTCGAAGAGTTCGAGCTTTTCCTCGAACAGGACCTCGTAGTCGGCCAGGTCCAGGCCGAAGAGCGGGAAAGACTCAATGAATGAGCCGCGGCCCAGCATGACCTCGGCGCGGCCGTTGGCGATCGCGTCCACGGTGGCGAAGCGCTGGAACACCCGGATGGGGTCATCGGAGCTGAGCACGGTGACGGCGGAGCCGAGCCGGATCCGCTTGGTGCGGGCGGCCGCGGCGGCGAGGAAGACCTCGGGCGCCGAGACGGCGAAGTCGCGGCGGTGGTGCTCCCCCACGCCGAAGGCGTGCAGCCCCACCTCTTCGGCGAGTTCCGCCTGTTCCAGCAGCTGGCGCAGCACCTGGGCGTGCGGGACCGGCTGGCCGTCCGGGAAGACACCGACGTCGCCGAAGGTGTTCAGGCCCAGCAGGATGGTCTCCGGGCCTACCGGCGCGGTGGGGTTCGCGGCGGACGCGGGATCCGGCTGCACGGCGTGGTTCACCGGGTCTCCTTCAGCCAGCCGGCGAGCTCGGTGGCCCAGTAGGTCAGGACCATGTTGGCGCCGGCCCGCTTGATGCCGAGCACGGACTCGGTGATGGCGGCGCGGCGGTCGATCCAGCCGTTCGCAGCGGCGGCCTCGATCATCGAGTACTCGCCGGAGATCTGGTAGGCGGCCACCGGCACGGGGCTCATGGCGGCGACGTCGGCGAGGATGTCGAGGTAGCTCATGGCGGGCTTGACCATCACCATGTCGGCGCCCTCCTCGAGGTCCAGTTCCACCTCCAGGATGGCCTCGCGCCGGTTGGCGGCGTCCATCTGGTAGGTGCGGCGGTCGCCGGTGAGCTGGGAGTCCACGGCCTCGCGGAACGGGCCGTAGAACGCGGAGGCGTACTTGGCGGCGTAGGCCACGACCGCGGTGTTGGCGTGGCCGGCCTGTTCCAGTGCCTGGCGGATGACGGCGATCTGGCCGTCCATCATGCCGGAGGGTCCGAGCACGTGGGCGCCGGCCTCGGCCTGGGCCACCGCCATCTGTCCGTAGATCTCCAGGGTGGCGTCGTTGTCGACGTAGCCCTTGCCGTCCAGGACACCGCAGTGGCCGTGGTCGGTGAATTCGTCGAGGCAGACGTCGCTCATCACCACCAGCTCGTCGCCCACCTCGGCCCGGACGTCGCGGATGGCCTTATTCAGCACGCCCTCGGGGTCCAGGGAGGCGGTGCCCCGGGCGTCCCGCTCGGCGGGGATACCGAAGAGCATGATGCCGCCCACGCCCAGCTCCACGGCTTCGGCGGCGGCGCGCTTGAGCGAATCGGTGGTGTGCTGCTGCACCCCGGGCATCGACGCGATCGGGTTGGGCTCGGTGAGGCCCTCGCGGATGAAGGCGGGAAGGATCAGTTCGGCCGCGTTGAGCCGGTGTTCTGCCGTCAGGCGGCGCATCGCGGGGGTGGTGCGGAGCCGGCGGGGGCGGTGGGTCGGGAAGCTCATGGCTGGTCCTTCACTGTGGTGGGCGGTCGGGGGAAGTGTGCGGGTGGTTCGGAATCAGGGCGTAAACTACGGCGGCCACCAGCCCGGAGGCGGTGGGTTCCTCGGCGACGGCGGCGACCTCCAGGCCGAGCGCCGCGGCCTGGGCCGCCGTCGAGCGGCCGATCGCCACGAGCCGGCACTCCCCCAGCGGGGTGAGTCCGGAGTGGATCCGCCGGGCGGCGCTCGGGGAGGCGGCGACGACGGCGTGCAGGGTGCCGGCGTCCACCGCGTCCCGGGCCTGGGCCGGGGTCAGGACGGGGGCACCATGGCCGGGTTCCCGGGCGGAGGGTCCATCTGTGGCGGCGGTGGTGGCGATGCGCCGGCGCGGGTCGGCCGGGTAGTCCACCGTGCGGTAGGCCGTGACCGCCTGGACGGCGGCGCCCCGGGCGGCGAGGCCGCGGCGCAGGGCCGGGTCGGCGATGTCGGCTTGAGGCAGGAAGACGCTGCCGGCCCGGTCGGGCCAGATGTCCAGCAGCCCGGCTCCTGACTGTTGCCCTGTCGGGGACAGGTCGACGGGGATGTCCAGTGCTTCGAGGACGCGGCGGGTTGCCGGGCCGATCGCGGCGATCTGCAGGCTGCCGGGAAGCCAGGCGTTGAGCGCGGAGCCACGCTCGGCGGCCAGTTCCTGGAGGACCTGGACGGTGGTGACGCTGCTGACCACCAGCCAGGTGTAGGCGCCGGCGCCGAGGGCGTCGAAGGCCACGCCCAGGGAGTGCTGGTCGGCGGCCTGTTCGAAGTCGATCAGCGGCAGCAGCAGCGGTTCGGCGCCGGTGGCGCGCAGCGCGGAGACCAGCGCCCCGGCCCGGTCCGGGCTCCGGGTCACCAGCACGCGGGCGCCATCCAGCGGCCGCGGCACGGCGGTGCCGTCCGCCCCGGAAGTGGCGCTGCGGCGTCCCATCAGGCTGGTGGTCCTCCTCAGGAAGCGGTCAGGTCGGCGATGTCCGCCGCGCCGGCCGCGAGCAGTGCCTCGGCGAGCTCGATGCCGAGCAGGGTTGCGCCCACCTCGGTCAGCCCGTCGGTGGCCTTCTTGTCCCGGACGCTGGCGGTACCGTCGACGGCGCAGACCACGGCGTCCAGGTGCAGCATGCTGCCCTTGCGGTAGGCGTAGGCGCCCACCGGGGCGGCGCAACCGGCCTCGAGCCGGGCCAGCAAAGCCCGTTCGGCGGTGACGGCCAGGCGCGTGTCCGGGTCATCCAGCGCCGCGAGGGCCTGGGCGAGGACGCCCTGGGAGCCCTCGGTGGACCCGGCCTTGCGCGGGGCGTCGGCGGTGCGGCATTCGATGGCCAGCGAGCCCTGCCCGGCGGCGGGGAGCATCACGTCGGGGTCGAGGTATTCGCTGACCGCGTCAAGCCGGCCGATGCGGTGCAGTCCGGCGGCGGCCAGCACGACGGCGTCGAGGTCGCCGGACTTGCCCGGCACCACGGCGTCGGTGGCGTTACCCGGCAGCCCGGGCACGCGGCCCAAGCGGGTGTCCACGTTGCCGCGGATATCGCGGATGTCCAGGTCCGGGCGCGCTGCGCGGAGCTGGGCCGCACGCCGCGGTGAGCCGGTGCCCACCGTGGCGCCCGCCGGCAGCTGGGCGAGCGTGAGTCCGTCCCGGGCGCAGAGCACGTCGCGGACGTCCACGCGCTTCGGGGTCGCGGCCAGGCTCAGGCCGAGGGCCGGGCCGACGGGCAGGTCCTTGAGCGAGTGCACGGCCACATCGCAGGCGTCCTGGAGCAGGGCGTCGCGGAGGGCGGCAACGAAGACGCCGGTGCCGCCCATCTGGGATAGCGGGCCGGTGAGGACGTCACCGTCGGTACGTATGTGCACCAGCTCCACGGGGAACCCGCCGACGGCCGCCAGCTGGTCCGCGGTCTGCTGGGTCTGGGTGAGGGCAAGCTTGCTGGCCCTCGTGCCGATCCGGACGGTCACGGCGCGGGGTGCCCGGTCACTTTGGCAGCCGCGGCGGCGTCCGGGTAGGGATCGTGGCCCGTGCCGACGGTGGTGTCGGCACCGGAGATGGTCGGCTTCTCACCGCGGAAGTTGGCGCAGCAGCCGGGGCGGCAGACGTCGTACCATGGGCCGAGCTTGGTCAGGTGCGGACGCTCGGTGATGGTGTTGGAGCTGGTCCGTTCCGAGATCAGGTCCACGATGCCGGCGACGAACTTGCGGTGCGTGCCCGGGGTGGGGACGCGGGTGGCGGCGACGCCGAGCTTTTCGCAGGTCTCGAGGGCCTCGGTGTCCAGGTCCCAGACGACTTCCATGTGGTCGCTGACGAAGCCGAGCGGCACGATCACGACGCCCTTGACGCCCTGGCTGGCCAGGTCCTCGATGGCGTCGTTGATATCCGGTTCCAGCCACGGCACGTGCGGGGCGCCGGAGCGGGACTGGTAGACGAGGGACCACGGGGCGGTGTCACCGGTCTGGGCTTCGACGCGGCGGATGACCTCGCCGCCGGTGGCGAGGTGCTGCGCGGCGTAGGCGGAGTCCTGTTCGAACCGGCGCGGTTCGCCCTCGGAGCGGCCGGACGCCTCGGCGTCGCGGGTGGGGATGGAGTGGGTGGCGAAGAGGATGTGCACCGGGGCGTCCGGAGTTCCGGCGGAGGCCAGCTGGGCGCGGACCTCGGCCAGGCCGGCGGCGGTGCCCTCGACGAACGGTTCGACGAAGCCGGGGTGGTCAAAGTACTGGCGGACCTTGTCCACCTCGAGCTTGCCGTCCAGGCCGGTCTCGGTCAGGGCCATGCCGATGTCCTCGCGGTACTGGCGGCAGCTGGAGTAGCAGGAGTAGGCGCTGGTGGTGATCATCAGGACCTTGCGGTGCCCGGCGTCGTAGATTTCCTGCAGGGTCTGCGGGATGTAGGGGTCCCAGTTGCGGTTGCCCCAGAACACCGGCAGTTCGATGCCGCGCTTGGCCAGCTCGGTCTCCATGGCGGCCTTGAGCTCGCGGTTCTGGGCGTTGATGGGGCTGATGCCGCCGTTGGCGCGGTAGTGGTGGGAGACCTCTTCGAGGCGCTCGTCCGGGATGCCGCGGCCGCGGGTGACGTTGCGCAGGAAGGGGATGACGTCTTCCTGACCCTCGGGGCCGCCGAAGGAGGCGAGGAGCACTGCGTCGTAGTCCTTGGGGGCCATGCGGCCCGCCTCGGTGACGGGGTTGACGGAGGTCAGGTCGGTCTCAGCGGTCACGTTGCTCTCCAGCGTCATTGCGGTTTCCTTGGGGTCGAGCGGGCTCATGCGAGGACTTCCGCGACCTCGGCGGCGCTGACGCGGCGCCCGGTGTAGAACGGGACTTCCTCGCGGACGTGGTGGCGGGCCTCGGTGGCGCGCAGGTGGCGCATCAGGTCCACGAGGTCCACCAGTTCCGGGGCTTCCAGGCCGAGAATCCATTCCCAGTCGCCGAGGGCGAAGGAGGACACGGTGTTGGAGATGACCTGGGGGAAGTCGCGGCCCAGGAGGCCGTGGTCGCGGAGCATGGCGCCGCGCTCGGCCTCGGGCAGCAGGTACCACTCGTAGGAGCGGACGAAGGGGTAGACGCAGAGCCACTCGGCCGGTTCCACGTTCCGGGAGAAGGCCGGGGTGTGGTTCTTGGCGAATTCTGCCTCGCGGTGGACGCCCATGGCGGACCAGGCGATCCCGGTGCCGGCGAAGAGCTTGCTGCGGCGGATGTCGCGGATCGCGCGCTGCAGCGCCTCCGGCTGCGGGCCGTGCAGCCAGACCATGATGTCCGCGTCAGCGCGCATGGCGGAGACGTCGTAGCTGCCGCGGTGGATCACGCCGTCCTCGGCAAGCCGGCCGAGGAGTGCCTCGAAGTCCTCGGCCGCATCGCCGCTGCGGAGGACATCGGAGGAGCGCTTGAAGACGGTCCAGAGCGTAAAGAACTGCTCGGCTGATTCTTCGGTTTTGGTGACAGATTCGGCAGAAGTGTGGCTCATATGTACCAGTCTGCCCCCTCCCCGAGACGAAGTCGAAACAGGGAACTTCTACAAGCGGTAGAAGTGATGAATGTCACACAAGCGGCCTCGGAGCCGGGCGTGTCAGGCCCGGCGCATCCGGAGGTAGACGGCGCCGGCGCCGAGGGAGACGGCCACCAGGCAGATGCCCCAGCCCACCAGCGCGGAGCCGCCGAAGGGCTGCACGTCGGAGGCGGCCTGCATGCTGTCGCCGGACCGGGCGCCCGCGGCCGGGGCGGCCTTCGCGGCTGCCCGGGTGCTGGCCGACGTCGGGCTGCCCGCGGGCGTGGGCGTCCCGGCGGCCCCGGGGGCCGCGGTCGCCGTGGCGGCGCCCGGAGTGGCGGGGGCTTCGGTGGGAGCCGGCGCCGGTGCGATGCCTGCCCCGGCCGCCGGGGCAGCGGGAACGGCGGGGGCCGGGACAACCGGCGCCACGGTTCCGGGCGCGGCGGGAGCCGTGGTTCCGGGTGTGGCAGGGGCCGGGGTTCCGGGGGTGGCGGGAGCGGGTGCCGACGGTGAGGAGGGCTGGCTGGGGGTGCCGCCGGGCGAGGGCGAAGAGGACGATGGCGGGGCGGTGCTCCGGGTAGGGGTGGGGCTGGACCCGTCGTCGGAGGTGGGCGACGGTGACGGGGTCCACGAGCCGCTCAGTCCGTCGATGAGGCCGCCGAGGCCCACGGAGACGGACGCGGTGGGGGCATCGGGGCTGGGTGTGGGCGTTGCAGCCTGGGTGGCGGGGACTCCCGCCGTAAGGACCAGCACCGCTCCGAGCGCCGCTGCTGCCGTGCCGCGCCGGAGTCCCCCATGGCCGGCCGGCGAACTAAAATCTTCGGACCTGTGCGTAACCATGGTCATCGACTGTAGCGGCCCGTCAGGGGGCGGGGAAAATTTGCCGAACCGTTATTTTGCCGCTAGCGGAGGCAGGTCCGGATCCCTCACAGGAGGCCGCGGGACCACGTTCAGGGTGCGGAATCCCGGGCGACGGCGGGCAGCAGCGGGGCAATCTGGCGGGGGGTGTCCGCGACGATCGCGGCGAGGCCGTTGCCGGCGACCCAGCCGCCGACGACGGCGAGGTCCCCCTCCGCGGCGCAGAGTTCCCGGACCCGGGCCACGCGCTGTTTGTGTCCCAGGGACGCGAACGGCAGGGCACCCGCCCAGCGCACCACATCCCACCCGGCGAGGTCGTCGCGGGAGAGTCCCACGCCCAGCAGCGTGGAGGCGTCCCGGAGGGCCGCGGCCAGCAGGTCCGCCTCGGCGTCGGGTTCAGGTGTTGCTCCCGCGGGTGCGCTCCCCGGGGCACCCGTCGTGGCGCCCCGGCCGTAGGAGAGTCGGAGGACGTGGCGGCCCGGGGCGGTGGATTCGTCCAGCCAGGCCCACTTGGCGGTGGCGTGGGTGAGGGCCTTGGCCTGGATGCCGGGGCTTTGCGGGGCCACCAGCACGCCCGTGCCGCGCGGGGCGGTATCCAGCTCGGACCGGTCCAGCACCAGGGTGACCAGCTTGACGTCCGGGCCGGCCTCGGGACGCAGGGCGGTGATTTCGGGGAGGACACCGGAAAGGAGGCCGACGGCGGCCGGGCCCTCGACGGCGACGACCAGCCTCCCGGCCTCGTACTCCTCTCCCCCTGCGGTGACCTGCCAGCCGGTGGGGGTCCGCCGGACCCCGGCGGCAGGGGTCCCGGCGCGAAGCGTGACGCCCAGGTCCGTGAGCTCGGCCAGCAGCGCCGTGACCAGCGTGTGCATGCCGCCGCGGAGGCCGGCGACGGCGGAGCCCGCCTTCTGCAGGGCGGCGCTCCCCTGCGAGGCAGTACTCTCCTGCGGACCCGCAGGGGTGGCGGTGGTGGAGGCCCGGCGCTGGGCCTTGACCGCAGCGGCGAGGGAGCCGTGGGCGCGCAGGCTGGCGCGCAGGCCGGGGGCCACCATGTCCACGTCGAGCAATGCCGGGTCCGCAGAGTGCACGCCGCCCACCACCGGCGAGACCAGCCGGTCCAGGACGCGCCGGCCCATCCGGGCGCGGACCAGGGCCGCGACGCTGGTGGCGGCACCCCCGGTTCCCACGGAGGCCGGCAGAAGCGTGTCGACCCAGGCGCGGAGGGAGCCGGCCAGGCCCAGGGTGCGGCGGACTTCGGGGTCCCAGGGGTTCGCGGGGATGCCCAGCACGCCGGTCCTGGGCAGTTCGCGCGGGCCTTCGGGCAGTTGCACCCAGGCCCCGCCCGGGTTCGGGGCGACGATCTGCGGCCCCAGGCCCAGTTCACGGGCCAGCGCGGCCACAGCGTTGGAGCGGGTGGCGAAGGATTCGGCGCCGCTGTCCAGGGTCAGGCCGGCGACCACGTGGCTGCCGACGCAGCCGCCCCAGGTTCCGGTGGCCTCCAGCACCGTGGTGCGGACGCCGGCCCCGGCCAGTTGGCGGGCGGCCAGGAGTCCGGAAATGCCGCCGCCCACCACAACCGCGGTGGGGGCGGGGGTGGCGGACTTGTCGTCGGGGGCCACGGGGCTCACTCGGGGGCGATGGAGTGGATGAGTTGCACCACGCGGGTCAGGACGTCCGGGTCGGTTTCCGGCGGGACGCCGTGGCCCAGGTTGAGCACGTGGCCGGGGGCGGCGGCACCCGCGGCGATGACCTCGCGGACATGGGCCTCGAGCACCTCCCACGGGGCGGCCAGCAGGGCCGGGTCGATGTTGCCCTGCAACGGCACGGTGCCGCCCAGGCGGCGGTTCGCCTCGTCGAGGGGCAGGCGGTAGTCGACGCCGACGACGTCGACGCCCACGTCGCGCATGGCGACCAGCAGTTCCGAGGTTCCGGTGCCGAAGTGGATCAGCGGGGCGCCCAGGTGGCGGACGTGGTCCAGGGCCCGGGCCGAGGCGGGGGCCACGAAGCGGGTGTAGTCGTTCAGGCCGAGGGAGCCGGCCCAGGAGTCGAAGAGCTGGGCGGCGGAGGCGCCGGCCTCGAGCTGGGCGCGCAGGAACATGCCGGAGGCGTCGGCGGCCCAGTTGGCCAGCGCGGTCCAGGTCTCCGGGTCGGCGTGCATCATGGTGCGCGGGCCCAGGTGGTCGCGGGAGGGACGGCCCTCCACCATGTAGGCGGCCAGCGTGAAGGGGGCCCCGGCGAAGCCGATCAGCGGGGTGGTGCCGAGCTCGGCGACGGTCAGCCGGACGGCCTCGCGGATCGGTTCCAGCGCCTCCCAGGTCAGGGTGGGCAGGGCCGCGACGTCGGCGGCGGTGCGGACCGGGGTGTCCAGGACGGGTCCGACGCCGGGGACAATGTCGACGCCGACGCCGGCCAGCTTGAGCGGGATGACGATGTCGGAGAAGAAGATCGCCGCGTCCACGTCGTGCCGGCGGACCGGCTGCAGGGTGATTTCGGAGGCCAGCTCGGGGCGCAGGCAGGAATCCAGCATGGCCACGCCCTCGCGGACCTTCAGGTATTCGGGCAGCGAGCGGCCGGCCTGGCGCATGAACCAGACGGGACGGCGGGAGGGCGTGCCGCCGCGGTAGGCGGTGATCAGCGGCGACCCGGAGGTGCGGCTGTCCATCAGGGGGTGGCCGGCGTCGAGCCCGCCCTGGGCGCCGGGGGTGCCGTCCGTTCCGTCCAGTGTCGAGTCGTGGGGTGCCGCCGCGCGTGAAGTCATGCCTCTGATTCTGCCCAAAACCGGCCCCAAAAGATAACGACAGGCTGTCAAACGGCGGCCGCGGGCGGCGGATGTGCTGCGGCTCACAGCCGGGAGTGCCCAGTCCCACGTCCGGAAACTCTTCTACCGGAGCACGAAAAAGCTATGATGGTCGTGCTGTGGTTCTTTTCTCATTGGTGGCTACACACGCCGACATCGATCTCGAGACCGTTGCTCAGTTGAGCACCGGTGCCTCCGGCCTTGCCACTTCAGCCCTCGCAGAATCCCCTGCCGTCGCCGGCGCCGTCGTACTCTCCACCTGCAACCGATTCGAGATCTACGGCGAGGCACCGAACCCCGACGACGTCGAGGCGGCCCGCGCCGCCCTGATCTCCCGGATCAGCGACGCCAGCGGCCTGAACAAGCAGCTGGTGTCCCGCGCCTTCAACACCCGTACCGGCGCGGACGTCAGCCGGCACCTCTTCGCCGTCAGCTCCGGGTTGGATTCCGCCGTCGTCGGCGAACGCGAGATCGCCGGCCAGGTGCGCCGCGCCTTGATCTCCGCCCAGCACGAGGGAACCGCCAGCTCCGGCCTGGTCCGGCTCTTCCAGGCCGCCTCGAAGACCGCCAAGGACGTCGGCGCGCAGACCGCCCTCGGCTCCCGCGGCCTCTCGATCGTCTCCGTCGCCCTCGACCTGGCCACCGACCTCTCCGAGAGCAACGACTGGGCCGGCAAGAAGGTCGTGGTCTTCGGCACCGGCGCCTACGCCGGCGCCACCATGTCCCTGCTGCGGGAACGCGGCTGCACCGACATCTCCGTCTTCTCCTCCTCCGGCCGCGCCGCCGGATTCGTCGCCACCCGCGGCGGGACCGCCCTGGACAGCGACTCGCTGCCGGGCGCCGTCGCCGCAGCGGACATCATGATCGGCTGCAGCGGCTCGGACAGCCGGGTCGAGGCGGACGAGCTCGCCCGCATCCGCTCGGCCTCGCCGCAGCCGCTGATCGCCATCGACCTGGCGCTCACCCACGACTTCGACCCCGCCGTGGCCGAGCTCGACGGCGTCGAACTCCTCACCCTCGAATCGGTCCGCCTCGCCGCGCCGCAGGAGCAGGCCGAGTCCCTGACCCAGGCCAGCGGCATCGTGGCCGGCGCCGCCACCGCCTTCGAGCAGGAGCGGGAGGCGCGGTCCGTGGACTCCGCCATCGTGGCCCTTCGCCGGCACACCATGGACGTCCTTGACGCCGAGATGGAGAAGGTCCGCGCCCGTCACGGCTGCACCGCCGCCGCCGAGGAGGTCGAGTTCGCCCTCCGCCGCATGGTCAAGCAGCTGCTGCACGTCCCGACGGTCCGCGCCCGTGAGCTGGCGGCCAACGGCCAGCAGGCCGACTACGTCGCAGGCCTCGAGGCCGTCTACGGCATCACCGTCGAACAGCCCGCCCAGCCTGCCGCCGGCAAGGCACCGCGGGCCGCGGAGGCCGGCTGCCCGGTCGACCACAGCGAATCTGCCTGACGAACTCCCTGCTTGGCGTTTGTCCCCCTGACCGGCCCCCGGTGTTTCTCCCCCCCGGCCCTCCCGCAGCCGCTGACTACGCGAACGCGTTGATGCCGGTCAGTTCCGCCGACTTCTGCCACAGCCTTTCCGCCGCCTCCCGGTCGATCGCGTGGGCGTCAACGCCGCGGACCCTGGCCTCCGGGGAGCCCGGCACGGTGCGCTCCGCGATGTCGCAGTCCTCGCAGTAGACCCCGCCCATTCCCGCCAGCCGCGGTGAGGTGGCGGCCCAGACCGAGGTGGCCGTGCCCTGCTCCGGGGTCTTGAAGCGTTCGTTGACGTTCCCGGCCTCGTCCATCCAGCCGGAGGCGATCATTTCCTCGCGGGGCAGGTGGCGTTGCAGTTCGGTCATGATGCCGCCGGGGTGGACGGCGAAGGCACGCACTCCGGAGGACTTGCCCAGGGCGTCGAGTTCGACGGCGAAGAGCGCGTTGGCCGTCTTGGCCTGGCCGTAGGCCTGCCATTTGTCGTAGCCGGAGTCGAAGTTCAGGTCCTCGAACCGGACCGGCGAGAGCTTGTGGCCGGTGGAGGACAACGCAACCACCCGGGCCCCGTCCCCGGCGGACAGGGCGGGCCACAGCAGGTTGGCCAGGGCGTAGTGGCCCAGGTGGTTGGTGGCGAACTGTGCTTCCCGGCCGGGCCCGACGAGGGTCTCCGGGCTGGCCATGATGGCCGCGTTGTTGATCAGGATGTCCAGGCTGCCGGCCTCTCCAAGGAAGCCGGAGGCGAGGAGGTCCGCAGCGAAGCTCCTGACGCTGTCCAGGTCGGAGAGGTCCAGGGCGGCGACGGCCACGCCGTCGAGGCCGGCCTGGTCCAGCACCTCGCGGGCGTGTTCTGGCCGGCGGGCCGGGACCATGACCTTGGCGCCGGCGGAGGCCAGCGCCCGGACCGTTTCAAGGCCCAGCCCGGAATAGCCTCCGGTGACGACGGCGGTCTTGCCGTGCAGGTCGATTCCCGCGACCGCTTCGGCCGCCGTCGTGCGGGGCCCGAATCCGGAGCCGAGGGGGTGCTGCGGGGTGGTGCCGTTGTCCGTGACCATGGAGCTGCCTTTCAGTAGACGGGTTTGCCGGGCTCGACGTCCCGGACCCAGGCGAGGATGCCGCCCTCGAGGTGGCTGACGCGCTCGTAGCCTGCGGCCCGGGCGGCGGCCAGGACGGCCGCGGACCGGGTGCCGGCCTTGCAGTGGAACACGATGTCCGTGTTCTGCGGCAGCTCGGCCCACGCCTCGCCGGCGAGGATCCGGCCCTGCGGGATGAGCCGGGCGCCCTCAATCCGGACGATGTCGTACTCGCCGCTCTCCCGGACGTCCACCAGTTCGAACTGCCGCAGGCCCGCGTTGCGGGAGGCGAGCATGGTGGCCAGCTGGGTGGCGGTGATGGTGTGCCCGGTGTCCGTGCCGGCGTCGGCGGCGGGGGTGATCCCGCAGAACGCCTCGTAGTCGGTCAGTTCGGTGACCCTGGGCGCGTCCGGGTCGCGGGAGACCTTGATTTCGCGCCAGCTGCCGCCCAGGGCGTCGAAGAGCGCCACCCGTCCCAGCAAGGAACGGCCGACGCCGGTGATGAGTTTGACCGCCTCGGAAACCATCAGGGAGCCGACGGCGGCACACAGCATGCCGAAGACCCCGCCCTCGCCACAGGAAGGGACGGACCCGGCCGGCGGCGCCTCGGGATACAGGTCGCGGTAGGTGGGGCCGTGCTGCTCCCAGAACACGCTGACCTGCCCGTCGAAGCGGAAGATCGACCCCCAGACGTAGGGCTTGCCCAGGATGGCGGCCGCATCGTTGACCAGGTAGCGGGTGGCGAAGTTGTCCGCCCCGTCGATGATCAGGTCATAGCCGGCGAACAGTTCCAGGGCGTTGGACGCGTCGAGCCGGACGTTGTGCAGGCGGACGTCAACGAGGGGGTTCAGGGCGGCGATTGCGTCCCGCGCCGACTCGGTCTTGGGCCGGCCGACGTCGGCGACGCTGTGGATCACCTGGCGCTGCAGGTTGCTCAGGTCGACGTCGTCGTCGTCGATGATCCCGAGCGTTCCGACGCCGGCGGCCGCCAGGTACAGCAGCGTGGGTGAGCCGAGCCCGCCGGCGCCAATCACCAGGACCTTGGCGTTCTTCAGGCGGCGTTGGCCCAGGGATCCGATCTCGGGAATGATGAGGTGGCGGGAATACCGTTCCACCTCCGCCGCGGTGAGGTCGGCGGCCGGTTCCACCAGCGGGCCGGGAGCCTGGCCGGCCGCGGCGGAAGTACTGTTCTCGGTCAACTTCGAAGCCATACTTCAATCTATGCCCGAAGTTGCCGCCAGTCATATTACCCCCGCGTATTGTGGAACCAACAGCGAGGAAAGAAGGCCCAGAGTGGTTCATCAGGCACCGGTTGATCGGGGACAGACCGGAAAGCCGGCGGCGCAGCCGCGCACCGGTGGGCAGCGTTCCGCCCGCCTGCCCCGCGATGAACGCCGGGCCCAGCTGCTGGCCGCCGCGCAGGAGGTCTTCGTCGCGAACGGCTACCACGGTGCCGCCATGGATGAGATCGCCGAGACCGCCCACGTGAGCAAGCCGGTCCTCTACCAGCACTTCCCGTCCAAGCGTGAGCTTTACTTGGCGCTGCTGGACAGCCACCTCTCCACCCTCACCGCGCTGCTGCTGGGGGCCTTGAACTCCACGACCGACAACGACGAACGCGTCCAAGCGGTCATGCGGGCCTACTTCCGGTTCATCGCCCACGACGACCAGGCGCACCGGCTGGTGTTCGAGTCCGACCTGGTGAACGACGCCGACGTCGCCCGCCGGCTTGAGACTTTCAACAAGACGTTCGCCGACGCGATCGCCAAGGTCATCGCTGAGGACACCAAACTCCCGCTGCTGGAGGCCCAGCTGCTGGGCCGCGGCCTGTCCGGCATGGCCCAGGTCAGCGCCCGGTACTGGCTGGAAACGGACGGCAACCTGGACCTCGATGTGGCCAGCGACCTGATCTACCGTTTAGCTTGGCGCGGAATCAGCCGCTTCCCGAAAGAGTCCTAGACTACAAATAGAAAACCCCCTTTAGGGGAACGTGAACACTTTGATTGGCTGGGAGGCCTTGCTGTGGAAGTAAAGATCGGCATTCAGAACATCGGCCGCGAAATCGCCCTGGAGTCCGGCCAGGACGCCGACGCCGTGGCGGCGCTGGTCAGCGAGGCCATCGCCAAGGGCACCGAGCTGCGCCTCACCGATGAGAAGGGCCGCCAGGTAATCGTGCCGGCCGGCGTCCTCGGCTATGTTGAGATCGGCGCCGAAGAGGTCCGCCGCGTCGGCTTCGGCGCCCTCTAGGACCCGCTGTGCTCTCCCTCATCGTGGTGGCGATGGTGGCCGTTGCCGCCGGCTTCGTCGTCTGGGCCAATGGCAAGCGGCATGCCAAGTACGGCATCGCCGTACCCGCCGGTGTCGCCCTCACGGTGGGGATGCTCAGCTGGATCATCTTCCAGGCCGCGGGCCTCGGCTATCAGCCGGGCCTGACCTGGATCCCGTGGATCCTGCCGCTGCTGCTCGCCGCGGCCGCCGCGGTTGCCGCCGTCGTGCTCCTGGGCCGGTCCCGCACCGCCCAGGACACGGAGCGGCTGAACGCCATCCTGCGCTCCTAGCCCCCTACAGCGCCTGCTGCAGCACCCAGCGGTTGCCGTCCGGATCGCTGAGGTGGGCGAATAGGACGCCGCCCATGTCCTCGATTTCGCTGACCTCCGCCCCGCGGCCCACCAACTCCGCGCGCGTCGCGGCCAGGTCCGGGGTCACCAGTTGCAGCCCCTCGAGGCTGCCGGGCTTCATCCCGGTCATTCCCGTCCCGATCACAATTGACGCCGCGGAGCCGGGAGGCGTCAGCTGGACCACCCGCATCCCCGGGATGTGTTCGACGTCGTGGTCCAGCACGAACCCCAGTCGCTCGGAATAGAACTCCTTGGCCGCGTCGACGTCGGCCACCGGAACCTGGATCACTTCTAGGCGCATCTTCATGCGCCTAGGCTACCCCGCTCCCCCGGCGGGTAGCCGCGGTCCCTGGCCGCGGTCCCTAGAGGAACTCGGCGCGGCCTTCCATGCCGGAGGACGCCAGCGCGTGCTCGCGGCGCGGGATGCGGCCGGCCAGCCGGGCCAGGCGGCCCGCGGCGACGGCGTGTTTGAACGCCTCTCCCATCAGCACCGGGTTCTGTGCCCTGGTCACCGCGGTGGCCAGCAGCACGGCATCGCAGCCCAGCTCCATGGCCAGCGCCGCATCCGAGGCCGTGCCGATGCCGGCGTCGAGGACCACGGGTACCGAGGCCCGGGAGACGATCAGTTCGATGTTGTGCGGGTTCAGGATGCCCAGGCCGGTGCCGATCGGCGCGCCCAGCGGCATGACGGCCGTGGCACCGAGGTGCTCCAGGCGCAGCGCCAGGACCGGATCGTCGTTCGTGTAGGCGAAGACCTTGAACCCGCGCGCCACCAGCTGTTCGGTGGCGTCGGCCAGTTCCAGGGCGTCCGGAAGCAGCGTCTGTTCGTCGGCGATCACTTCGAGCTTCACCCAGTCCGTCTCCAGCGCCTCGCGGGCCAGTTCGGCGGTGAGCACCGCGTCGCGGGCGGTGAAGCATCCTGCGGTGTTGGGCAGCACCCGGATGTTGCGGTCGGCCAGCAGTTGGAACAGCGATCCGCTCTCGGCCGGGGAGTAGCGGCGCATCGCCACGGTGGTCAGTTCCGTGCCGGACGCTTCCAGTGCGGCGCCGAGGCCGTCGAGGCTGGGTGCGCCGCCGGTGCCCATGATGAGCCGGGAGCCCAGCTCCACGCCGTCGAAGGTCACCGGGTCGCGGTGCGCCGTGGCCTTCACGGCGGGCTCCTGCGCGGTGTCTGCTTCCTTCATGCCGTTCATCCTCCCTGTACCGCGGTGACGAGTTCGACGTCGTCGCCCTCGATGAGTTCTGTTGCGTGCCACCGGCTGCGGGGCACGACCTCGGCGTTGCGCGCGACGGCGACGCCGAGTTTGCGTCCGTCCGTGGCCTGGCCGTTGTCCGCCAGGGGCCGGCCGGTGACGCCGCTGACGAGGGCGCCGACCGTGGCGTTGTCCGGGAGCGCGTGCGGCTTCCCGTTGAGGGTGATGTTCATGCGGTTGTCCTGTGGGTCGCGGGGTGGAGAGCATTGGTAGGGCTGTGCGCCTGGCTGGTCGACTGGCTGTGCTCAGCGTCCGTGTGCGGGCGGTCGAAGCGGTCCGGGAGGAACCCGTCCCACCGCGGGTCCGGGGTGCCGTCCAGCAGCTCCCGGCAGATGGCCGCGGCGGCCGGGGTCAGCAGCACCCCGTGCCGGAAGAAGCCGGTGGCGATCACCAGGCCCGGGACGTGGCCGCCGCCGGCGGCACGGACCCGTCCCAGCAGCGGGGCGTTGTCCGGGGTGCCGGGGCGGGCCCTGGCCGTGGCCTCGTCGAGTTCCAGCTCGGCGACGGCCGGGACCAGCTGCTGGGCGTCGCGCAGCAGCTGGTAGACCCCGCCGGCGGAGACGGCCCGGTCCCGGGCCTGGTCCTCGCGCTGGGTGGCGCCCACCACCACGGTGCCGTCCCCGCGCGGAACAATGTAGACCGGGACGCCCCGGACCAGTCCGCGCACGGTGGAGCTCAGCAATGGACGCAGCCGTTCGGGCACCCGGAGCCGGAGGATGTCGCCGTGGACCGGCCGCAGCGGCAGGGTGAGCCCGGCCGGGAGGTCCTGCAGGGCGGCGGCGCCCAGGCCGTTGGCCACGATGGTCTCGACCGACCGGATCTCCCCTCCCCCGCTGAGCCGCACGCCGGCGACCCGGCCGTCCGCCTGGATTAGGCCCTCGGCCCGTTGCGGGACGGCCCGGAACCCGGTGTCGGCGGCCAGCAGCGCCGTGATCCGGGTGATCAGGCGGCGCGGGTCCACCTGATGGTCGGCGGGGATCTCGAAGGCGCAGGAGATCGCCGGGCTGAGCAACGGTTCGCGGCGGCGGGCCTCCCGCACGGTGAGGGGTCCGACGGACAGGCCGGAGGCCAGTTGGAGGGCGCGCAGGTCCGCGAGCGCCTGGCGGTCCGCGGCGTCGGCGCCCACGGCGAGGGTCGGCGTCGTGAGATAGCCGGTGCCGGCGCCTTCGTCGCCCCCGTCGGCGAGGCTGCCGGCGAAGGCGGGCCAGAGCCGGGAGGACTCCAGCATCAGGGGCAGGAGGCCCTCCTCCTGGTAGTGGAGTTCGCTGACGGGGGCTAGCATGCCGGCGGCGGCCCAGCTGGCGCCGTCCCCGGGGGCGTCGTCGACCAGCGCCACGGTGCGTCCGGAGCGCCGGAGTTCCCAGGCGATGCCGTAGCCGATCACGCCCCCGCCAATCACGGCGACGTCGACGGCGCCGTGGCGGCCGTCAGGCGGGGCCCCGGGGCCGTGCGGCCGGGCCTTAGGGCTGGGGGTGGTGTTCATGGGTTCCTTCCCTACGCCGGTACTAGCCGGATCAGGTCAAGCGGTCGGCTCTGACGCCCTCTCAGCCCTGCGCCGTCACCGGCCTGCGGGGCTCCCGCGGTATGCGCCCAGTTTAGAGGAACTACGCTTGGGGCATGAGCCAGGATGTCCACAGCACCGCCCGTTTGTACCTCTGCACCGATGCCCGCAAGGACCGCGGAGACTTTGAAGCCTTTGTCGATGCCGCGTTTACCGGGGGCGTGGACATCATCCAGCTCCGGGACAAGACCATCGAAGCCGCGGAGGAACTGGAGTTGCTGGAGGTCCTGCACACGGTCGCGGCGCGCCACGGCCGGCTCTGGGCCGTCAACGACCGCGCGGACCTGGCCTCGCTGGCCGGCGCGCCGGTGTTCCATATCGGGCAGAAGGACATTCCGTTCGGAGCGGCCCGGGACTTCCTCGGCAAGGACACCGTGATCGGCCTGTCCACTCACACCCCGGAGCAGGTCGACGCCGCCATCGCCGCCGCGCCGGGCCGGAGCGGGCTGGACTACTTCTGCGTGGGCCCGGTCTGGGCGACACCCACCAAGCCCGGCCGGGCCGCCGTCGGCCTGGACCTGGTCCGCTACGCCGCCGACGCGATCGAGCACGCCGAGGCCGCGGGCGACGGCGGCAAGGTGGCCGGCGTCGTGCCGTGGTTCGCGATCGGCGGCATCGACCTGACAAATGTGGAGCAGGTCCTCGACGCCGGGGCCCGGCGGATCGTGGTGGTCCGGGCGATCACCGAGGCGGAGGACCCCGCCGCTGCGGCGCAGGCCCTGCTCGCCGCCCTCGACGCCCGGGCTTAGTCGCGGCCGTGCCTAAGCGCGGCCGGTCGCCTCGGCCTCACCGGCCGCAGGCCCTCTACCCCGCCAGGCCCAGCAGGGTCATCCGGCGTGAGTGCGCCGTGGCCAGCGAAGTCAGCAGCGCCCGGACCGGATCCGTGCCCGCAGGGACGCCGTTGCCCGTTGCCCCGTTG
The DNA here is from genome assembly GCF_040702285.1 of Arthrobacter sp. NPDC080086. Classification (NCBI taxonomy): domain Bacteria; kingdom Bacillati; phylum Actinomycetota; class Actinomycetes; order Micrococcales; family Micrococcaceae; genus Arthrobacter; species Arthrobacter sp. NPDC080086. The sequence goes on along the minus strand of NZ_JBFBKP010000034.1, from coordinate 7,788 downwards.
CCCGCTGCTTCCGAACCCTGGACGGCCAGGAAGGCGTGGTCGGCCGCGACCCGCTGCGCCTGGGTCAGCGCCTCGCCGAGAAGCCGCCGTGCCCACAGCGCCAGCCGGGAGGCCAGCCGGGGATCGTCGGCCAGGGCCTGCTTGAGCCGTTCACGCAGCACCCCGGTGGCCTCTTCGGAGGCCTGGACCTGCTCCACGAGTTCCGCGGTGGCGGGATCCAGCCGCGGAATCAGGGAACGGTAGAAGTCGGCGGAGACGGTGTCGATGACGTAAGCCTTCATCAGCGACTCGAACCAGTCGGCCGGCCGCGTCCGCTCATGGAAGTGGTCAACCGAGCGCTGGAACGGCACCATGGCGCCCTCCACGTCCTCACCCACGGCTTGCAGCCGGGCGCACACCAGTTCGTAGTGCTCGAACTCCCGCACCGCCAGCCGGCCCAGCACTGCCCGGTCCCGGAGGGTGGGCGCGTAGCGGGCGTCGGAGGAGAGCCGTTCAAAGGCGGAGAGTTCGCTGTAGGCCATCACGCCGAGCAGGTCCGTGAGAAAGCGGTGATCGCGGGCGGAATCCGGCGTCGGAGTGCTCATCGTTCAAGACTAGCGGCGGATTTCGGGCTACCCTGACTTTCGTGTCTCACCATCGCCTGACGCCGAGCGTCCGCCAGCAGCAAAACCAGCTCGCCGGGGCGCTGAAGGCCCTGCGAACAGTACTGGAACTGCCTGGGCCGTTCCCCGAGGAGGCGCTGCGCGACGCCGAGGCGGCGGTGGCCGGGCACGAACTTCCCGGCCTGGACCTGACCCACGTGGAGTTCGTGACGATCGACCCGGCGTCGTCCACGGACCTGGACCAGGCCCTGTTCATTGACCGCTCCGGCGACGGATACAAGGTCTTCTACGCGATCGCCGATGTCCCGTCCTTCGTGGCCCCCGGCGGCCCGCTCGACGCCGAGACGCGCCGCCGCGGGCAGACCTTCTACACGCCCGAGGGCCGCATCCCGCTCCACCCCGAGGTCATCAGCGAGGCCGCCGGCAGCCTCTTGGCCGGCCAGCTCTGCGCGGCCTTCGTCTGGGAGTTCGAGCTCGACGCCGCCGCCGAGGTGTCCTCGGTCCTGGTGCGCCGCGCCCGGGTCATCAGCCGCGCCAAGCTCAGTTACGCCGGGGTGCAGGCGGACCTCGACGCCGGCACGGCCGCCCCCGTTCTGGAACTGCTGAAAGAGGTCGGCGGCAAGCGGGTGGAGCTCGAGCGGCAGCGCGGCGGAGCGAGCCTGAACATGCCGGACCAGGAAATCGAACAGCTCCCCGACGGCGGCTACCGGATCGTCGCGGCTCCCCCGCTGCCGGTGGAGGACTGGAACGCGCAGATCTCGCTGATGACCGGGATGGCCGCCGCGGGCCTGATGCTCGAGGGCAAGGTGGGCATCCTGCGGACCATGCCCGCGCCGGACGAACGCTCCCTGCGCCACTTCCGCCGGCAGACCGGAGCGCTCGGCAAGCCGTGGGACGGGCAGACCAGCTACGGGGAATACCTGCGCACCCTGGACCCCACGGACCCCAAGCAGCTGGCCATCCTGCACTCGGCCGGGATGCTGTTCCGCGGCGCGGGGTACACCCCGTTCGATGGCAGCGTCCCGGACGACGCCATCCAATCCGCCATCGGCGCGTCCTACGCGCACTCCACCGCCCCGCTGCGGCGGCTGATCGACCGGTTCGTCCTGGTCATCTGCGAGGCGCTCTCGAACGGCGCCGAAGTTCCCGCCTGGGCCCGGGAGGCGCTGCCGTCCCTGCCCGCGATCATGGCCGCCTCGGACCAGCTCGCCGGGAAGCTGGAGCGGATGTCGCTGGACACGGTCGAGGCGGCGCTGCTGGTCAACCACGTCGGCCAGGAGTTCGACGCCGTCGTCATCTCCGGGTCGAAGCCCGCCAACGGTAACGGCGCGGGGGCCGGCAACGGCAACGGGAATGGGACAAAAGCGAACGGAAACGGCAACGGTCCGTCCGGAATCGTGCAGATCGCGGAGCCGGCCGTGACCGCCCGATGCCCGGGTGAGATGGAGTCGGGCAGCCTGGTCCGGGTACGCGTCGTCTCGGCTGACATCGCCGCCCGCGAGGTGCGGCTGGAGCTCGCGGGCTGAGGCCGCACCGCGCCGCAACGGCCGCGCCGTCGGGGACGCAGGGGCCGAACGGCTAGACTGGAAGGGTAGTAATGGATGCCCGGTCGTTGATTTCCTCGTAATTTCGAATCAACAAGCCCGCCCCTACGCGATCTTGAGACACACCCGCTGGTCCCAGTGCCAGCATCTAGATAGCCCGCGATCGGCTCCACTGGACTTGCTTGCGCCTACCGAGCGTGCTCCGGAACGGCCCTCCGCCGCCCCGTCGAGCAGGCAGCGCAACCCAAATGAATAAGGAAACTCCCCGTGAGTGAATTGCACACGCATCAGCTTCTGACCGACGAATCCGGCACGGAATCGATCGAACCGGAAGAAACCATCAGCTCCGACGAGGCGCCCCACGCCCTTCCGGAAAAGACGTTCGCCGACTTCAACGTCCGCGCCGACATCGTCGAATCCCTGGCGGACGCCGGGATCACACACCCGTTCCCCATCCAGGCCATGACCCTGCCGGTGGCCCTGGGCGGCCACGACATCATCGGCCAGGCCAAGACCGGCACCGGCAAGACCCTCGGCTTCGGCATCCCCGCGCTGCAGCGGGTCATCGGCCGCGACGACGCAGGCTACGACGCCCTCCCGACACCGGGTGCCCCGCAGGCCCTCGTGATCGTCCCCACCCGCGAGCTCGCCGTCCAGGTCGCCAACGACCTGCAGAACGCCGCCCGCAAGCGCAACGCCCGGATCGCCACCATCTACGGCGGCCGCGCGTACGAGCCGCAGGTCGATGCGTTGCAGAAGGGCGTGGAAGTTGTCGTCGGCACCCCCGGCCGCCTGATCGACCTGTTCAAGCAGAAGCACCTGGTGCTCAAGAACGTGAAGATGGTCATCCTCGACGAGGCCGACGAGATGCTGGACCTGGGCTTCCTGCCCGACGTCGAGACGCTGATCGCCGCCACCCCGGCCGTGCGCCAGACCCTGCTGTTCTCCGCCACCATGCCCGGCCCGGTCATCGCCATGGCCCGCCGCTACATGAGCCAGCCCACCCACATCCGCGCCGCGGACCCCGAGGACGAGGGCCTGACCAAGCGGGACATCCGCCAGCTGATCTACCGCGCCCACAGCATGGACAAGGTCGAGGTGGTGGCCCGGATCCTGCAGGCCCGCGGCCGCGGCCGGACCATCATCTTCACCAAGACCAAGCGCACCGCCGCAAAGGTCGCGGAGGAACTCGTGGACCGCGGGTTCGCGGCCGCCGCCATCCACGGTGACCTCGGCCAGGGCGCCCGCGAACAGGCGCTGCGCGCCTTCCGCAACAACAAGGTGGATGTCCTTGTCGCCACCGACGTCGCCGCCCGCGGCATCGACGTCGACGACGTCACGCACGTGATCAACTACCAGTGCGTCGAGGACGAGAAGATTTACCTGCACCGCGTGGGCCGCACCGGTCGCGCCGGCAACAAGGGCACCGCCGTGACCTTCGTGGACTGGGACGACATGCCGCGCTGGGGCCTGATCAACAAGGCCCTCGGCCTGAGCGTTCCGGAACCCATCGAGACCTACTCCTCCTCCCCGCACCTGTTTGAGGATCTGGATATCCCCGAGGGAACCAAGGGCCGCCTGCCGCGCGACAAGCGCGTCCTGGCCGGCGTGGACGCCGAGGAACTCGAGGACTTGGGCGAGACCGGCAAGAAGAACCCACGCAGCAGCTCACGCGCCACCGGCAGTGACGGCGCCCGCACCGGCTCCCGCGACGGCGGCCGCCCGGGCTCCCGTGAGGGCGGACGCTCCGGCGGCCGCGAGGGTTCGCGGGCCGGTTCGTCCGAAGGCGGCCGCGAGGGCGGACGTTCCGGCTCCCGCTCCGGTTCGCGCGAAGGCTCCCGCGAGGGCACCCGCGAAGGCTCGCGCCGTCGTCGGACCGCCCCCGAGCAGGAGACGGCCGCAGCGCCCGTGGAGGCCACCGGCCGCGCCGCCGCCGCGACGTCCGCCACCGAGGTTGACCGGGCCACCCGTGCCCGCCGCCGCACCCGGACCCGCCGCCACAACGGCGAAGTGGTTTCCGGGGAGGCCCAGGGCGGTACCGCGACGCGCAGCGCCGAGGCCTAATCCCCACCATGCCTGACTCCGTCTGGGCGCCGGACGGCAGCAACCTGGTGGTACACGCGGACAACGCGGAGTTCCTCCAGACGCTGCCGGACGGCGCCTTCACCCTCATCTACGTGGACCCGCCCTTCAACACCGGCCGGGTCCAGAAGCGCCAGGAAACGAAGATGGTGCTCAACGCCGACGGCGTGGGCGACCGGGTGGGTTTCAAGGGCCGCTCCTACGACACGATCAAGGGCGCCCTGCACAGCTACGACGATGCCTTCAGCGACTACTGGTCCTTCCTGGAGCCGCGGCTGGTGGAGGCGTGGCGGCTGCTGGCGGATGACGGCACGCTCTACCTGCATCTGGATTACCGCGAGGTGCACTACGCCAAGGTGATGCTGGACGCGATTTTCGGCCGCGAGTGCTTCCTCAACGAGATCATCTGGGCCTACGACTACGGCGCCCGCGCGAAGTTCCGCTGGCCCACCAAGCACGACAACATCCTCGTGTACGTCAAGAACCCGGCGAAGTACCACTTCGACAGCGCCGAGGTGGACCGGGAGCCGTACATGGCGCCGGGCCTGGTCACGCCAGCCAAGCGGGAGCTCGGCAAGCTCCCCACCGACGTCTGGTGGCACACCATCGTCTCCCCCACCGGCCGGGAGAAGACCGGGTACCCGACGCAGAAGCCCGAGGGGCTGATCCGCCGCGTGGTGGCAGCCTCCAGCCGGCCCGGGGACTGGTGCCTGGACTTCTTTGCCGGGTCCGGGACGCTCGGCGCCGTGGCCTCCAAGCTCGGCCGCAAATTCGTCTGCGTGGACCAGAACCAGGCGGCCATCGACGTCATGGCCAAGCGCCTGTCCGGCGCCGCCGAGTTCACCGCCCACCCGGCCGCGCCGCCTGCCTGAGAACTCGGCCTGAGAACTCGGCCTGAAGAGCTACATCCAGCTCTTCACGAAGGAGTGCACGGCGTCGGCGATCATCTGCACGGCGATCGCCGAAAGCAGCAGGCCGGCAATCCGGGTGACCAGCTCGACGCCGTTCTCCCCCAGCGCCCGCTGCACCAGCCCGGCGAACCGCATCGCCAGGTACAGGGACGCCAGCGTCACGGCGATGCCCACCCCCACCGCAAGGTACTGCGGCACCGTCGACGAGCGCTGGACGAACACCATCACCGCGACGATCGCGCCCGGTCCGGCCATCAACGGCGTGCCCAGCGGGACGAACGCCACGTTCTTGTACTTCGCCGCGCTCTCCTCCCCGCCGGTGGACCCGGTCAGCAACTGCAGCGCGATAAGGACCAGCAGCAGGCCGCCGGCGCCCTGCAGCGCCGCCAGGGAAATGTGCATGTAGTTCAGGATGGACTGGCCGAAGATCGCGAAGGTGACAATCACGCCGGAGGCCACCACGAGCGCCTGCAGGGCCGAAAGGTTGCGTTCCTTCGCGTTCATCTGCGCCGTCAGGGACATGAAGATGGGCACCGTGCCCGGCGGGTCCATGATCACGAAGAGCGTCACGATCACCGAGGCCAGCAGCTGCAGGTCGATCCAGTCCATCAGCGCACCACCGCGGTGCCGCTGGCGAGTTCCTCGATGCGTGCCAGCACCTCCGGGGCAGTGGTGTTCTCACCCAGCAGGTTCGGCTTCCCGGCGCCGTGGTAGTCGGAGGAGCCGGTCACCAGCAGGTCGTGCTCGGTGGCCAGGCGGCGCAGGAAGGCCCGGCCCTGTTCGGGGTTGTCCCGGTGGTTGATCTCGAGGCCGGCCAGGCCGGCGTCGATCATCTCGCGGTAGGTGTGCTCGCCGACGATCCGGCCGCGGGAGGACGCCACCGGGTGGGCGAAGACGGGGACTCCGCCGGCGGCCCGGACGAGTTCGACGGCGGCTGCCGGATCCGGGGCGTAGTGCTGCACCCAGTAGCGGGACCGGGAGGTCAGGATCGTCTCGAAGGCCTCGCTCCGGTCCTCGACGACGCCGGCGGCCACGAGCGCGTCGGCGATGTGCGGGCGGCCCAGGGTGGCGCCGGGGGCTACGTGGTGGATCACGTCGTCCCAGCTGAGCGGGTAGTCCTCGGCCAGCAGGCTGACCATCCGTTCGGCCCGGGTGAAGCGGGCGTCCTTGGACTTGGTGATCTCCTCCAGCAGCCCGGGATGGGCGGGGTCGTGCAGGTAGCTGAGCAGGTGCACGCTGATGCCCTCGCGGGTCCGGCACGAGACCTCCATGCCCGGGACCAGGGCCACCCCCAGCTTCAAGGCCGCGGCAGAGGCCTCCGCCCAGCCGTCCGTGGTGTCGTGATCGGTCAGGGCCACCACATCGAGTCCGGCCCCCGCGGCGGCGGCGATCAGCTCCGCCGGCGGCTGGGTTCCATCGGAAACATTCGAGTGGGCATGCAGGTCTATCCTCACCTGCCCAGCCTAGTAGATCGGGGTGCCTCCGGGCCCCGGGCGGCCTGTTGGCCTAAGCCGCGCCGCTGGTGAGACGATGGGGACGTGAACGATGCAGATAACACCCAGATCTCCGCTTCCCAGCCCCTCGAAGAGCGCGTCAACAACCGCTCCCAGCGCCCCGCTTCCGAGGCCTTCAAGGCCTTCATGGCCAGCAACTGGGCGGCCGCCCCGGCAGAGCTGCCGGAACGGGACGCCGTCGCCGGCCACGCCGCCTCCCGCCGCAAGGCCATCTCCGAACAGTTCAAGGGTGAACGCCTGGTGATCCCGGCCGGCCCGCTGAAGGTCCGCTCCAACGACTGCGACTACCGCTTCCGCCCGCACTCGGGGTTCGCGCACCTGACCGGCCTCGGCCTGGACCACGAGCCCGACGCCGTCCTGATCCTGGAGCCCACGGATGAGGGCAAGGGCGACGACGGCGGCCACCACCACGCGACGCTGTACTTCCGTCCGCTGGCCGGCCGCGACACCGAACAGTTCTACGCCGACGCCCGCTCCGGTGAATTCTGGATCGGCGCCCGCCCGACCCTCGCCGAGTTCAAGGCCCGCCTGGGCCTGGCGACCGCCGACCTGGCCGAACTCGAACTGGCCATCACCAAGGACGTCGGGGCGCCCGAGATCGGCGGGATCTCCATCCGCCTCGTCCGCAAGGTCGACGAGAACATCGACGCCCTCGTGGACACCGCCCGCTACAACACCGCCAAGGACCCGGAAAACCTGGACCTCGGCGTGCTGGACGCCCTCGACGAGAAGCTCAGCGAGGCCCTCTCCGAACTCCGCCTGATCAAGGACGAGTGGGAAATCGAGCAGATGAAAATCGCCGTCGCCGCCACGGTGGAAGGTTTCACCGAGGTGGTCAAGGCCCTTCCGCGGGCACTCACCCACCACCGCGGCGAGCGCGTGGTCGAGGGCGCGTTCTTCGCCCGCGCCCGTGAAGAAGGCAACGAACTCGGCTACGACACCATCGCCGCGTCCGGCAACAACGCCACGGTGCTGCACTGGACCCGGAACACCGGCAAGGTCAACGCCGGCGAGCTGCTCCTGCTGGACGCCGGCGTCGATCTACGCACTGGCTAAGAACACCACGTTGCGGTCATTGCACATCGGCGGCAACCCAATTGGCGATGCTGGGGCCCACGTGTTGGCTGCCAACACT
>NZ_JBFBKP010000033.1:0-44873 GCF_040702285.1 Arthrobacter sp. NPDC080086 | reverse complement strand
CCGCACGGGCGGACAGGTCGGCGGCGGCGGCGTCGGCGTCCCGGGCGGCGGCGCGGCGGGCAGCGCCGGCCGCTTCCGCCTCGCGGCCGTACCAGTCCAGCAGCGCGGCGGGGTCGTCCTGCGAAACGTCTTCCGAACCGCCGTCGGGGTCGATCCCCAGCCCGGCGGCTTCGGTGCCGGCCCGGGCGACGAGCAGCGCCAGCTCGCCGTTGAGGGTCTCTACCTCGGCCCGGGCGGCTGCCGCCTTCCGGCCGAGCTCCTGTTCGACGGCCTCAAACCGCTGGGTCCCGAACAGGCTCTGCAGGAGGGCCAGGCGGTCCGCGGCCTTGGACCGCAGGAACGCGGCGAAGTCCCCCTGCGGAAGCATGACCACCCGGGTGAACTGGTCCCGGTCCATGCCCAAGAGGGCCGTGATCTCGGCCCCGGCCTCGTCGTTGCGGCCCGACTTTTCCACCCAGGTGCCGTCCACCCGCTCCCGGAGCAGGGTGTTCGCCTTTTGCTCGGTGAAGCCGTTCTTGCCCCGGGCGCTGGGCTTGTTCCAGGCCGGGGTGCGGGAGACCTCGAAGTGCCGCCCCTTGGCCGAGAATTCGCAGGTGACCCGCGGTTCGGCTCCCGCCTCGGCGTGGTCGCTTCGGAGCCGCTTGCCCTCCTGCCGGGCCCCGGGAACGGAGCCGTAGAGGGCGAAGCAGATGGCGTCGAGGACGCTGGTTTTACCGGCACCGGTGGCACCGTTGAGCAGGAACAGACCATGGGCGCTGAGCCGGTCGAAGTCGATTTCTTCCGTGCCGGCGAAGGGGCCGAACGCGGAGATTTCCAGGCGGTGGATCCTCATCGGGATACCCCTTCCAGCCGGACCGCTTCGAGTGCCTCGGCAAGGACGGCCGCCTCGGCCTCGGCCGCGCTCCGGCCGCGGACGTGTTCCAGGAAGCCGCAGCAGACGGAGAGGTCGTCGACGGCGGAGGCGAGCCGGCTGCTGTAGCTGGTCTTGGGCGCGTCCTTGGCACCCTCGGGGTCGAAGCCGAGCACGAGGGTATCCGGGAAGCGGGCGCGCAGCCGTTCCATGGCCTGGGCGGGGCGTTGGGCGTCCGTCAGCGTCACCTGGCAGTACGCCGCCTCGGCCCACACCAGCCCGTCGTCGGCGAGCAGCTCCTCGAGCGTCCCGCGGAGCACCGCCAGTTCTCGCGGGGCTTCCCAGTGCACCTCCGTGACGCTGTCCACACCATCGGCCGTGATGTCCACCAGCCAGCCGCCCTTGCGGTGACGGGCCTCGGAGAAGGAGTAGGCCAGGGGCGATCCGGAGTAGCGGACCGCCGGGGACAGTTCCTGCCGGCCGTGCAGGTGGCCGAGTGCCACGTAGGAGAACCCGTCGAACAGATCCAGCGGCACCGCACCGACGCCGCCGATGCTCAGGTCGCGCTCACTGTCGGAGCTGATCCCGCCGCTGGCGAAGGTGTGGGCCAGCACAACGGAGTGGACCGTGCGCCCGGCGGACCGGGCGGCGAGGTCGGCGCGGACCAGGGTCGTGGCGGCACGGGTGACCTCGAAGTGGCTGGCCGTGTCCACGCCGAGGGCGCCGGCGACCAGCCGGGGTTCCAGCCAGGGGATGCCGTAGATCGCAAGCTGCGGGCCGGCGTCGTCGCCGTTGAGGGGCAGCAGCAGGGGCGTGGCGAGGTCGTCGAGCCTGGTCCGCAGGTGCACGCCGCCGCGTTCCAGCAGCCGGGAAGCGAAGCCGAGCCGGATGGCGGAGTCGTGGTTGCCGCTGGTCAGCACCACCGCGGCGCCGGCGTCGGTCAGCCGCACCAGGGCGTCGTCCAGGAGACCGACGACGTCGACGCCGGGCAGCGCACGGTCGTATACGTCGCCCGCGATGAGGACGACGTCGACCTTTTCGTCGCGGACGAAGGCGACCAGCTGGTCGACAAAGGACCGCTGCGCTTCAAGCATTCCGACGCCGTGGAACGACCGGCCCAGATGCCAGTCCGAGGTGTGCAATAACCGCATATAACTACGCTAACGGCTGGCACTGACACTCAAGCGCAGGCCCGGCGTCGAGGCCATGTATCGGTGTGTGAGAACGCTTACGGGGTGCGCTTGTCGAAGAAGTCGCGGGCCTCGTCGGCGAGGGCAGGGGCAGCCTTCGCCGGGGCTGTGGGTGCGGTCTCCACGACGTCGACGTCGCTACCCTCGGCTTCCGGATCGGCGGCATCCACGCCCGCTACCTGCCGATCCTCAACCTCCGGGTCCACGATGTTTGGGTCCCCGGCCACGGCAGTGGAATCGGCGGCCACGGCGTCGGGGGCGACGACGGCAGCCTGGGAGAATCCGCGGAAGACCAGGCCGGCAACGGCCGCGCCCACCAGCGGGGCCACCCAGAAGAGCCAGAGCTGGCCCAGGGCATCCGGGCTGCTAAAGATCGCGGAGGCGGTGGCACGGGCCGGGTTGAAGGGGGTGTTGCCGATGCTTTGTCCCAGCTGCAGCAGGCCGGCGTAGCTCAAGCCCACGGCGTAGGGCGCAGCGGTGCGGGCGGGGTTGCGGCCGGCGCTGGTGCCGAGGAAGACCGCCACCAGCAGGGCCGCGCCGAGCACCTCCACCAGGAGGACGCCGGGCATCGGGGCCTGGATGATCGAGCGTGAGTCGAAGCCGGCGGCAACCGTGTCGAAGGCGCTTTGGGTGCCGTTGAGCTTGGGCAACGTGCGCAGCACGCCGAAGAGGGCCAGGGCACCGAGCAGGGCACCCACCAACTGCGCCGCCACGTACGCGGCACCCTCAACCAGCCGGGTCCGGCCGGCAATTATGTGGCCCACCGTGACGGCGGGGTTGAAGTGGCCGCCACTGAGGTACCCGAAGGCAAGCATGGCGGCGGTAAGGCCCAGGCCGGCGGCCAGCGGGGCCGGAAGCGGGTTGTACTGCGGCACCGCGAACATCGGGACGCCGAGTCCGATCACGACCGCCAGCAGCGTCCCCAGGCCCTCGGCGGACAACCGGGCCAGCAGCCCGGGCCGTCCGACGGCGGGCTGAACAGCAGCCGGTGCCTGGTCGGAGGGCGGAACGGCGGCGGGCCGGGCATCGGGCGCGGGGTGTGTCATCTCGTGGGGTTTCCTTCGCTTCGGGTCGGGTGCCGCCAGCAGTCTTCCAGCGAAGTCTGGACGTTCGCTGGATCCGGGCCGCACGACCGGCCTCGTTCGACGGCCACGGCAAACGCGGCAACCGCGTCAGGCCCGTGGGTCCGGGACGGTAAATTTGAAACCATGAACGAGCAGCCCCCGGTCCCGTCGCACGAATCCCGCATCCACGGCTGCCTGCTGGGCGGTGCCCTCGGTGACGCGCTGGGCGCCTCCGGCGGCAGCGCCGCCGGAACGGACGGAACCGGCGTCCTCTCCGGCCGCACCCGGATGACCCTCTATACGGTGGACGGCCTGCTGGAGGCACTGGAGTGGGCCAATTCGGGGATGGCAGCGGACGCGAACGCCTGCCTCTGGTTGGCCTACCTGCGCTGGCTGGGCACCCAGGGGGTGTCGCTGCCGGAGGCGGCCCCGTTCCAGCCGCCGCGTTGGATTGACGGTCACGGCCTGCCGCGGGAGTCCCGCTCCCCCGACCCGGATTCCGTCGCCGCCCTGGTCACCGGCGAGATGGGGACGGTGCAGCGGCCGCTGAACCCGGACTCACGCGGCGGCGGCGCCCTGCTCCGCTCGGCGCCTTTCGGCCTAGTGCCCCACCTGGACGCCGCTGCCGTCTACAAGCTCAGCGCTGACGCGGCGGCACTCACGCACGGGCACCCCTCCGCCCGGCAGAGCGCCGGGGTCCTGAGCCTCACCATCCGGGCCCTGGCCCTGGGCGCGGGCCTGGCGGAGGCCGCCGGCGAGGCGGTCACCCATCTGGCAGGGGCCCCGCTCCCCCGCGGCGAGGACGCCGACACCGGCGTGCTGGAAACGCTCACCGCGGTACTCCGGGCACCGGAAATCTATGCCGCCTCCGCCGGCGGCGCGGACGCCGCGGGCCTCCTCGCCGTCGCACTGTCGGCGGTTTTGAAGACGGAGCCGGACGCCACGCACGACGGCAACGACCCGGAGACGGGCCGGACCCACTTCCGGGCGGCCGTCACCGCGGCGGCTGAGCGGGCGGACGATGCCGCCGGCGCGGCCGCCCTCGCCGGTTACCTCCTGGGCGCCCACTACGGAGCGGCGGCCCTCCCGGCGGACTGGCTGGCGGAACTGGAAGCCCCGGAACCGGAGGCCGTGGCACTGGTGAAGGGCATGGCCGAGCGGCTGGCGGCGGTTACCGGCGCCTGAACGAGACGTTGTTGCAGGCCTCGCAGACGTCGGCCGGGATGAGTCCCCGGCGCTGTAGCAGGCCGAAGATGGCGCAGCCCAGGCAGAAGCCGGCCAACGCCTCGAGCGAGGCCGCCACGATCAGCAGGCCCAGGAGGACCCAGGCGGCGGGCGCCACGCCCGTGGCGAAGAGAATGGCCGCCGTCGTCGAGAGGGCGGCGCCGATGCCCTGGGCGAAGCGCTTGGGCGGCCCAGGGACCAGCCGCTTCCGGCCAAGCGCCGGCGTGAGCACCTTGACCGAGAGGATGCCGAAGGGCGAGATCCGCGGCCCGAAGAGCACCCGCAGCCAGAAGCCGACGGCGATGACGGCCAGGCCCCAGCCGGAGCCCGTGAGCAGGGTCGCCACGGACAGCAGCACCACGAGCGCCGCCGTGATGCGGGCGGAGTATTCGTTCACCGGATTGGGGAAGGCGAAGACCCTGCCCCAATCCACTCCGCCGCGGGCGGGCGGCACGGTGACGAGGTTGGCCTGAGCAGTGTCGAAGCTGACCGGGCCCCGGGAGGCCGGGCGGGCAGGTGAAGAGATCAGTTTGCTCATCATTTAAAGCTAAAAGCCCCGGGCGCGGGGCCGAAATGAATGTTGCGTCATGTGAAGCCGGCCGAAACCGTCGGCCTCAGACCGCCCGGGCCGCGGGGGCGGAGTGGCCGCCCACCATCTGCAGGAATTCACCCTCTGACAGGACCTCGATGCGCTGCCCGCGCTGATGCAGCTCCAGCACGCGCCGGGCCTTGCCCGTCAGCCGGCCGGAACGCAGGTCCGCCGCGACGAAGCCGTCGCCCACCACCAGGACCGTGGTCCGCCCGGTCACCCGGCTCTCCGGCGCTGCGCCCAGCTCGGCCGAGCGCACCTTGGCCTCCTGCCTAGGGATGGCCAGTTCGCCGGTGAAGACCACCGTCTGGCCGAAGAGCGGGTGCCCCGGTTCGGCCAGCGGGTTGGGCGGCGGGTTTTCACCCTCCTCCGGCCAACCGGCGCGGTACGGGCGGATCACCGCCGGGCCCTGTCCGGCGGCGAGCGCCTCCAGCGCCGACTGGCTGGCCTTGGACAGCGGGTCGCGCCGCGGGTCGAAGGCCGGCTGACGGGACACGGTGATCCCCAGTGACAGGTAGAGTTCGGCGATGCTGGCGGCGCCGTTGCGGGCCGCGATATCGATCAGGATCCCGGCGCAGGCACGGGCATCCTCGGCTGCGTCGTGGTGGTTGACCAGCGGCACGCCCGCCTCTTCCGCCGCGTAGGGCAGGGAGTTGGAGACCAGCGAATAGCAGCGGCGGGAGAGCATCACGGTGCAGACGTAGTCGTAGGCCGGCCCCGGCAGGCCGGAGACCTCGAGGCCGGACCGGATGACGCCCAGGTCGAAGGCCGCGTTGTGGGCGGCCAGGATGTCCTCGCCGATGAATGCGCCGATCTCCGGGAAGAGCTCACCGAAGCGGGGCCGGCCGGCGACGTGCTCGGGCCGGATGCCGTGGATGCGCACGTTGTGGTGGTCGAAGATGTCGTGGCCGGCGGGAGGACGCATCAGCCAGGACGCCTCCTCCACCACGACGCCGTTGCGGACCTTGCTCAGGCCGACCGAGCATGCGGAGCCCCGGAACCCGTTCGCCGTCTCGAAGTCGATCGCCGTAAAGTCCAAAGCCACGCCCCATACTTTACCGCCGGAACCGGCAGGCCCTTCTCCAGTACGCTTGGAGGGTGAACCCAAATACCCTGCACGACCTCGCCGTGTCCACCCTCGGCGGCGCCGGCCCGGTCCAGCCGCACATGGCCTCGTTCCTGCCCGATTGGCTCAACCCCCAAGTCTTCCTGGCCGATCCCGCCCTGGCCCCCTGGGTCGTCCTGCTGGTCTGCGGCATCATCTTCGCCGAGACCGGCCTGCTGGTCGGTTTCTTCCTGCCGGGTGATTCCATGCTGTTCACCGCGGGCCTGCTGGTCGCCACGGGCACCATCCAGTTCAACATCTGGGCGTTCGCCGCCCTGATCGTGGTCTCCGCGATCATCGGCAACCAGGCCGGCTACCTGATCGGCTCCAAGGCCGGCCCCGCGATCTTCAACAAGCCCGACTCCAAGCTCTTCAAGCGCGAGAACGTCGAGAGCGCCCACGCGTTCTTCGAGAAGCACGGCGGCAAAGCCCTGATCCTGGCCCGCTTCGTCCCGATTATCCGCACCTTCGTGCCGGTGATCGTAGGCGTCGCGCAGATGAGCAAGCGCAAGTTCTTCCTCTACAACGTCATCGGCGCGGCGCTGTGGGGCGGCGGCGTGACGCTGCTGGGCTACCTGCTGGGCGACACCGTGCCGTGGGTCCGCGACAACCTGGACATCATCTTCATCGTGATCGTCCTGGTCTCCGTGGTGCCGATCGCCATTGAGGTCATCCGCGGCATGATCGCCAAGCGCCAGGCCGCGAAGTACGGCACCGACGTCGTCGATGAATTCATCGAGGAACACGAGCCCGAAGAAGAGCGCAAGACGCCCTGACCCCCGCCGCGGCCTGAACCGTCACAACGCACAAAGGATGGCGTCCCACCGAGGTGGGGCGCCATCCTTTTTTGCAGTGCTAAACGCGGTTACCGTCCGGCCAGTGCCTCCACGATCGCCGGCAGCAGCGCGCGGAAGGCGTGCCCGCGGTGGCTGATGGCGTTCTTCTCCTCCGGGCTGAGCTCGGCGCAGCTGCGGTCCAGCCCGCTCGGCTGCAGCACCGGATCGTAGCCGAAGCCGCCGGCGCCGCGCGGCTCGCGCAGCAGGGTGCCCTCCAGCTGGCCGTACTCCACTACCTCACGTCCCTCCCCCGCCGCCGACGCGGGAACGGCCAGCGCGGCGGCGCAGACGAACGCGGCGCCGCGGAAGCCGTCCGGGACGTCGGAGAGCTGGTTCAGCAGCAGTTCGAGGTTCGCGGCGTCGTCGCCGTGCCGGCCGGCCCAGCGGGCGGAGAAGATCCCCGGCGCCCCGCCGAGCACGTCCACGGCCAGGCCGGAGTCGTCCGCAATCGACACCAGCCCGGTGGCCTCCGCCACGGCGCGGGCCTTCAGCAGCGAGTTCTCGGCGAAAGTCACGCCGGATTCGACGACGTCGGGAGCCCCCACGGCGCCGGCGTCCACCACCTGCGTGTCCACGTCCAGGCCCGGGATCTGCCCCCGGAGCAGCTCCCGGAGCTCCCGGAGCTTACCCTGGTTGTGGGTGGCGAGAACGAGGACAGGTGCGGCTGCCTCGCCGCTCACGGGGCCTCGGCCAGGGTCTCGCGCTGGATCGCGGCGAGCTGTTCGGTGCCCAGCAGGGCCAGGTCCAGCAGCTTGTTCAGCTCGTCCCGGTCGAACGGGGCGCCCTCGGCGGTGCCCTGGACCTCGACGAACTTGCCGGAGCCGGTCACCACCACGTTCATGTCGGTCTCGGCGCGGACGTCCTCGACGTAGGGCAGATCCAGCATCGGAATGCCGTCGATGATGCCCACCGAGACGGCGGCGATGGTGTCAGTCAGCGGCTCGGCGTTGCGGGCGATCAGCTTGTTCTCCCGGGCGTAGCGGATCGCCTCGGCGAGGGCGACGTAGGCGCCGGTGATCGCCGCGGTGCGGGTACCGCCGTCGGCCTGGAGCACGTCGCAGTCCAGCACGATGGTGTTCTCGCCCAGGGCCTTGGTGTCGATGATGGAGCGGAGGGAGCGGCCGATCAGGCGGGAGATCTCGTGGGTGCGGCCGCCGATCTTGCCCTTGACGGATTCGCGGGCGGAGCGGGTGTTCGTGGCCCGGGGCAGCATGGCGTACTCGGCGGTGACCCAGCCGCGGCCCTCGCCTTTGAGCCAGCGGGGCACGCCCTCGGTCAGCGAGGCGGTGCACAGCACCCGGGTGTTGCCGAATTCGATCAGCGCGGAGCCTTCGGCCTGGTTGGACCAGCCGCGGGTGATGCTGATGGGGCGGAGCTGGTCCGGGGTCCGGCCGTCGGCGCGGAGAACGGGGGCAGTGGGAGCTTCGGAAGTCATGCCCCCTAGCTTATCGACAGCCGGGCGGCCCGGTCAGACGGTGTAGTGCACCCCGGCGACGGCGACGGCGACGTGCGGTCCGAAGACCTCCTTCGCCTCCGCCATCACGGTCGTGTGCGAGGTCCAGACCGGGATGTGCGTGAGCAGCAGCCGGCGGGCGCCGGCGGCGACGGCGGCCTCGCCGGCGCGCCTGCCGGTCAGGTGCACGTCCTTGATGCCGTCGTCGCGGCCCTCCTCGAAGGCCGCCTCGCAGAGGAACAGGTCCGCGTCCCGTGCGGCATCCTCAAGCCCGGTGCAGGAGTCGGTGTCACCGGAGTAGCTGAGCACCCGGGTCACCGGGTTGCCGTCCTTGTCCGGCTCGGTGACCTCCACACGCAGGGCGTAGGCCTCCTCGACGGGGTGGTTAACCGCGTACGGGGTGATGGTAAAGGGCCCCATCGTCACCGGGCTCCGTTCGGCCCAGTTGCTGAAGTCGAATTCCTCGTGCATCCCCGGGTCGAGGTCCAGCCCGTAGGCCGTGGCCATCCGGTCCGCCGTCGCGGCCGGCCCCCAGACGGGGATCCGCCCGCGGCCCCAACCGCCCGGCTTCCAGCGCACCGCCACGTGCAGGCCGCAGAGGTCCATGCAGTGGTCCGGGTGGAGGTGGGTGAGGAAGATGCCGTCGATGTCCTCGAGGTCGGTGTAACGCTGGATCGCTCCGAGCGCCCCGCTGCCGAGGTCCAGCACCACCTTCCAGCGCCGCTCGCCGTCGTCGGCGGTCAGCAGGTAGCACGACGCCGGCGAGCCGGGGCCGGGGAACGAGCCGGTGCACCCGACGATGGTGAGCTTCACAGGCCGCTGGTCCGCGGCGGGGAGATCTGCGCGGCGGAGGAGACGAAGTTGGAGATCCGGGGCCGGCCGACGGCGGCCTGGGCGGCGGCGATCATCTCCGGGGTGATGCGGGCCAGGCTGCCGGTGGGGTACTGCGCCGCGACGTGGTCCACGTGCCGGACGCTGAGCACCTCCGGGCCCAGGAAGCGGCGCGCCAGGTGTTCGAACTGCGCGGCGTCCCCGGTGGCGATGAAGTTGTGTTCCGGGGCGGTGCTGCCGGCGCGTTCCAGCCCGCGGGAGGCCAGGGCCCGGTAGACGTCCTTGGCGGTTTCCTCGGCGCTGGAGACGAGCGTGACGTCCTCGCCCATGACGAAGGAGATCACGCCGGTCAGCAGCGGGTAGTGCGTACAGCCGAGCACCACGGTGTCCACCTTGGCGGCGATCAGCGGGGCGAGGTATTCGCGGGCCACGGCCAGCAGCTCGGGGCCGGTGGTGATGCCGGCCTCGACGTAGGGCACGAAGGCCGGGCACGCCGCGGAGGTGATCTGCAGGTCCGGCGCCGCGGCGAAGGTGTCCTCGTAGGCGCGGGAGCCGACCGTAGCGGAGGTGCCGATGACGCCGACGCGGCCGGTGCGGGTGGCGGAGACGGCCCGGCGGACCGCGGGCTGGATGACCTCGATGACGGGGATGCCGTAGCGGGCGGTGTAGCGTTCGCGGGCGTCGCGGAGCACGGCGGCGGAGGCGGAGTTGCAGGCGATGGTCAGGAGCTTGACCCCGGAGTCGACCAGTTCGTCCATGACGCCAAGGGCGTTGGCGCGGACCTCGGCGATCGGCAACGGGCCGTAGGGGCCGTGCGCGGTGTCGCCGACGTACAGGATGGACTCGTTGGGCAGCTGGTCGATGATGGAGCGTGCCACCGTGAGGCCGCCGACGCCGGAGTCGAAAACGCCGATGGGGCGTTCGGCCAGTGCCGAGGTCTCGGGGTCCGTGCTCGATGCTGAAGTCATGGTTCTACGAGAATAGGGCTTCGCCCCGGGCGGGACCATGACATTGTGTCGAGCAACTCGTGTGCAATGGATCACACGGCGGCGGCGGAACGGCGGGCGGTGCCGCGGTTCAACGCCAGGTGGCCGCCGAGGAATCCCGCGGCCGCGGCCACCGCATTACCGGCCAGGCCCAGCCGGACCCCGGCCGCGTGCCGGCCGCGCAGCCGGGCGATCAGCGAGCCCAGGAAGAGAAAGGTTGCGGCGTCGGTGCCGAGGGCGTGGACGGCGCCGATCCGGTGCTCCTCCCCCTCCGTCTCGGACCAGTCCGCGGCACCGGCAAACGCCGTCGGAACCGCCGCCGCGAGGCCCGCAGCGGTCAGCACCGTGGCCGCAGGCCGGGAGGCAGGACCGCCGGTTATATCCAGGATCGCGGCGCTGAGCCAGCAACCCAGGGTGACGTCGGTGAGCATCGGGTGGACCGAGTGGCCGAGGGTTCCGCTGTGCAGCGGGGTGCGCCGCGCCCAGTCGATGACCGGCCCGTAGATCGCCTCCTGCGCGGCGCCGATCCGGCCGGCAGCGGCACTGCGGCCCAGGGCCCCGGTGAGGCGCTCCGGGAGGGAAAACTCGTCGCGGGAAAGTCCGTCCACGGCGGATCACGCTACGCCGCTGGCTGGGGGGTGTACAGGGCCGGGCGGCCTAGGCCTCGAGGGACGCCAGCATCGCCTGGATGAGGGATTCCTGCAGCCAGGTGGTGAAGTTGTAGACCAGGGCCAGATAGCTTTCGACGTCTTCGGCCTGGGACCAGTCCTGCATCCGGTGCACGTGTTCGGCGTCGGCGTCGTCGCGGATGTCGAGGCGCTCGGCGAGGACCAGGCGGACGTCGTTGAGCGCGGTGGACCAGTGCCGGGCGTCGGCGGGGGTCAGCACCAGTTCCTCCTTGTCGAGGCCCAGCGAGGCGGCCTTCAGGGCGCCGATCTTGCTCTCCCGCAGCGAGCGCTCCGTGTACCGGCGGAACTCCAGGGAGGCCTCGGCGTCGTTCTTGGAGACGTTGGGCAGCAGCCGGCGCAGGGCGCGGTCGGAGGGTTCACGCGCCTCCGTGTCCAACCCCACGAGGGCCGCGAGTGGATCCTCATTGGCGCGTTCGTGCGGCTCCAGCATGGAGATGACGTCGTCGAAGAGGCTGCGCAGCAGGTCGCGCTCGGCCGGTTCGAGGTAGCCGGTGATGCCCTTGAGGCCGTATTTGAATGCCTTAGCCACGTTTTCCCTTGCCCTTGCCCGATCCGTTGCCGGGGCCGCCGCTGGCCTTCTCCACGGTGGCCCAGAGGCCGTAGCCGTGCATGGCCACCGCGTGCTGTTCGACCTGTTCCTTGCTGCCGTGCGCCACGATGGAGCGGCCCTTCTTGTGGACCTCCAGCATGAGCTTGGTCGCCTTGGCCTCGGAGTAGCCGAAGTAGCTGCGGAAAACGTAGCTGACGTAGCTCATCAGGTTCACGGGATCGTTCCAGATCACGAGGTTCCAGGGGATGTCCGGGGCCGTCAGGACGTCGGTGGACGTCGCCGTTCCGGTGTGGGTGCCGGCCTCGGTATCGGGGCCAAGCGCAACGCTGAGGGTCATTGGTCCATTCTATGGCGATGAAGATGGCCTCCGCCCCGGGTCGAGTCCGCGGAGCGCGACGAGGGAGCCGGTGGGTGGGCCCCCGACGGCGAGGGCCCCGCGTCGAAGCGGAGCAAGACGAGGGAGCCGGTGGGTGGGCCCCCGACGGCGAGGGCCCCGCGTCGAAGCGGAGCAAGACGAGGGAGCCGTCGGGGACTAGAGTAAATTTCGTGAGCACCTCCGCCGGCTGGGACCACCCCCGCACGTCCTTGTACACCGACCATTACGAGCTGACCATGCTGCAGGCCGCCCTGCACTCGGGCGCGGCCCACCGCAAGTCGGTGTTCGAGGCCTTCGCCCGCCGGCTGCCCGAGGGCCGCCGCTATGGCATCGTCGCCGGTACCGGCCGCCTGCTTGAGGGCATCGCGAACTTCCGCTTCGGCCCCGGGGAAATCGACTTCCTGCGCAGCACCGGCGTGGTCAACGAACAAACCCTGGAGTACCTCGCGGACTTCTCCTTCTCCGGCGACATCTGGGGCTATGCCGAGGGCGACGCGTACTTTCCCAACTCCCCCATCCTGATCGTCGAGTCGACCTTCGCCGAGGCCTGCGTCCTGGAGACCTACATCCTCTCGATCCTCAACCACGACTCTGCCATCGCCTCCGCCGCGTCCCGGATGATCACCGCTGCCGGCACCCGGCCGTGCGTGGAGATGGGCTCCCGCCGTACCCAGGAGGAATCCGCCGTCGCCGCCGCCCGCGCCGCCGTGATCGCCGGCTTCGCCAGCACCTCCAACCTGGAGGCCGGCCGCCGCTACGGCATCAAGACCGTCGGCACCGCGGCCCACTCCTTCACCCTGCTGCACGACACCGAACGGGACGCCTTCGAGGCCCAGCTGGCCTCCATGGGCGCGGGGACGGCGCTGCTGGTGGACACCTACGACGTCGAGGCAGCCGTGCGCACCGCCGTCGACCTCGCCGGGGACAAGCTCGGCGCGGTCCGCCTGGACTCCGGCGACCTGGTGGCCCAGGCCCAGTGGGTACGCCAGCTCCTCGATGACCTCGGCAATGTCAACACCCGCATCATCGTCACCTCCGACCTCGACGAGTTCGCCATCGCGGCCCTGCAGTCCGCCCCGGTGGATTCCTACGGCGTCGGCACCTCCCTGGTCACCGGGTCCGGCGCGCCGACGGCAAGCCTGGTCTACAAGCTCGTCAGCCGCACCAACGACGACGGCGAGTTCGTCGCGGTCGCGAAGGCGGCGAAGAACAAGGCGAGCAAGGGCGGCCGCAAATACGCGCTGCGCCGGCTCAACGACCGCGGCATCGCGACCCAGGAGATCGTCGGCATCGGCCACCGGCCCGAGGACGACGGCAACGACCGCCAGCTGCTGCAGCAGTTCATCAAGAACGGCGAGCTGCTTCCCGGCTGGACCGGCCCCGAGGGGGTGGTGCGCGCCCGCGACCGGCACGCCGCCTCCATGGCCGAACTGCCGCCCGTGGTCAACCGGCTGCAGCGCGGCGAACCGGCCATCCCCACCGTCTACGAGGAGGACTGAATGTCCCGCGCCCTGATCATTGTCGACGTACAAAACGACTTCTGCGAGGGCGGTTCCCTGGCCGTTGAAGGCGGGGCGGCACTGGCCGCGGAGATCAGCGAATACGTCGACGCCCACCACGGGCAGTTCGACCACGTCGTGGCCACCCAGGACTGGCATGTCGATCCGGGCGCGCACTTCTCGGACACGCCCGACTTTGTTGAGAGCTGGCCGCGGCACTGCGTCGCCGGCACCCGCGGGGCGGAGCTGCACCCGGACCTGGACACCGAATACATCCAGGCGTATTTCCGCAAGGGCCAGTACACGGCCGCCTACTCCGGCTTCGAGGGCCTGCTGGCCCCGGACGACGCCGTACCCACCGGAGACCGGACGCCCGGCGCGCTGCCGGTGGCCGGCCCAGCCGGCGGCCAGGAGGCGGACGAGGACGCGATCGGGCTGGACGACTGGCTGCAAAGCCACGACGTCGAAGAAGTTGTGGTCGTGGGGATCGCCGCCGACTACTGCGTCAAGGCCACGGCCCTGGACGCGGTCCAGGCCGGCTACACCGTCACCGTCCCGCGCAGCCTGACCGTGGGCATCGCCGACGACCTCGAGGACGCCTTCGCCGAGATGGAACTCGGCGGCGTCGAGCTGGACTGAGATCGCGGCCCCGGCGCCGCGCACAGTAGACTCGGAATCCTTGCCAGTAACGTCGGAACAGTAAATCCCGGAGTACATCATCATGAAGAAGACCCTGACCGTCCTGCTCGCTGCCGGGACCATCCTCGGAGCGGCCGCTTGCTCGGCCCCGAAGATGACCACCGCCGAGACCTGCGACCGGATCAAGACGATCACCAGCTCCCCGTCCTCCAGCTCGGACAAGTTCGGCATGACCCGCCTGGCAAACCAGATCCGCCCGATCCAGGCCACCGCCTCCGAGGAACTGCAGGCACCGCTGCAGTCGATCGTTGATTACCTGGACGAGGCCGCCGAGAAGGACCCGGACCAGGGCAAGCTCGACGAGCTCAAGGGCAAATACACCTCGGCCGGCCAGACCTTCTCCCAGGCCTGCGGCGGCGGCGCCCAGTCCGGCCAGCCGAACCAGTAGCAGCTCCCCCGAACGACACGAAAAGGGACCGGATCACTCCGGTCCCTTTTTCGTGCCGTGACTCCGGGGCGCCCGGGCGCTCGGGCGCACCGGGCGTACCGGGCCCCGCGGGGCGTCCGGCTACTTCCGGCCGATGAACCAGTCCTGCAGCTTCCGCAGCCGGCTCTGCAGCTGTTCCTCGTTGGCCTGGGCGACGGGCGGGCCGCCGCAGACCGTGCGCAGCTTGGTGTGGATGACCCCGTGCGGGGTGCCGGTCCGGGCGGACCAGGCGGCGACGTTCTTGGCCAGTTCGGTGCGCAGGTCCATCAGCATCCGGTGGTCCGGGACCGCCGGCGCCGGCTCGGAGGCCGCCGCCTGGGGGGCGCGCTTGTTCTTGCGGCTGAGCTGTTCGTGCTGGCGCTGGCGCAGCAGCGTGCCCACCTGTTCGGCGTCGAGCAGGCCGGGAATGCCGAGGAAGTCCAGCTCGTCCTCGGAGCCGACCTCGCCGCCGGTGCCGAATTCGCCGCCGTCGAACAGCACCCGGTCGAAGGACGCCTGGGAATCCAGCGCCTCGAACTTGCCCTTCATCAGCGTGTCCGAGGCCTTCTCCTCGCGGTTCGCCTCGTCCATCAGCGAATCCTCGGGGTTGAACAGCCCGTCCGCGTCTTCCTTCTCCGGCCGGTCCAGGGCGTGGTCCCGCTCGGCCTCCATCGAGTTAGCCAGCGCCATCAGCTGCGGCACCGAGGGCAGGAACACCGACGCCGTTTCGCCGCGCTTGCGGGCACGCACGAAGCGGCCCACGGCCTGGGCGAAGAACAGCGGGGTGGAGGTCGACGTCGCGTACACGCCCACCGAGAGGCGCGGCACGTCGACGCCTTCGGAGACCATCCGCACCGCGACCATCCAGCGCTTCTCCCCGGCGGAGAACTCCTCGATCTTGGAGGAGGCCTTGGCGTCGTCGGAGAGGATCACGGTGGGTGACTCCCCCGTGATCCGCTTCAGCTGCCCGGCGTAGGCCCGGGCGTCCTCGTGGTCGGTGGCGATGACCAGGCCGCCGGCGTCGGGCACCGTGCGCCGGACCTCGCTCAGGCGCTTGTCCGCCCCGGCCAGCACGGCCGGGATCCATTCGCCCGCCGGGTTCAGCGCGGTGCGCCAGGCCTGCGAGGTGATTTCCTTGGTAACGGCGGCCTCGCCCAGGGAGGCGGCCATCTCGTCGCCCGCGCTGGTGCGCCAGCGCATCTGGCCGGAGTAGGCCATGAACATCACCGGACGGACCACGTGGTCGCGCAGCGCCTTGCCGTAGCCGTAGGTGTAGTCGGCCTTGGAGCGCCGGATGCCGTCGCGGTCCTCCGCGTACTCGACGAACGGGATCGGGGAGGTGTCCGAGCGGAATGGGGTACCGGTCAGGGACAGCCGGCGCGCGGCCGGGTCGAAGGCCTCGCGGAGCCCGTCGCCCCAGGAGAGCGCCTCGCCGCCGTGGTGGATCTCATCCAGGATCACCAGGGTGCGGGCGGCCTCGGTCTTGGCCCGGTGCAGCATGGGCTTGCTGGCCACCTGCGCGTACGTGACGGCGACGCCGATGAAGCCGCGGCCGTGCTGGCCGTCGGCGTTCTTGAAGTTCGGGTCGATGGCGATGCCCACCTTCGCCGCGGCGTCGGCCCACTGGCGTTTGAGGTGGTCCGTGGGCGCCACGATGGTCACGCGGTTGACCACGCCCAAATCGATCAGCATGGAGGCCACGCGGAGGGCGAAGGTGGTCTTACCGGCCCCGGGGGTTGCGACGGCAAGGAAGTCCCGGGGGTTGGTGGCGAAGTAGTTATCCAGCGCCTCCTGCTGCCAGGCACGCAGTTTCGGCGCGGTTCCCCACGCGGCCCGCTCGGGATAGGCGGGCGGCAGCACGGGACCGCCGAACAGTGTTTCCGTCACTTAGCGGGCCTCCCGTCCATACGTGTCTGTTGGTTCGGGAAAAGCCCCACTAAGCACAAAAACACCAATCTTTTTCGGTTGAACCGGATGCCACGCCCTACTTGCCGGAGCCGCCGTCGTCACCGCCGGGGCGCAGCCCCTCGTAAACCTCTTTGCATTCGGGGCACACGGGGAACTTCTTCGGATCCCGTCCGGGGGTCCAGACCTTGCCGCAGAGGGCAATGACGGGTTCCCCGGAGAGGGCCGATTCCATGATCTTTTCCTTGCGGACGTAATGCGCGAAGCGCTCCCGGTCTCCCGGTTCCACTTCCTGGCGCAGTTCCTCACGCTCGATCGTCGCCGTCGACGTCCCGGCGCCGGAAAGCTCACGCATCGGGTCGTTGTCGAGGTCGTTGTCCAGGGCGTTCTGGGGGGCCGTCGTCAGGGGTTCCGTCATGCTGGTCATGGCTTCCATCTTAGCCGCTGGCTAGAACGTCCGCCGGGGCATGGCCCGTTCGTACTGCGGCGGCCAGGCCAGCTCGTGGCCCAGTTCGAAGGCCGCGCGCAGCCACCAGTGCGGGTCGCGCAGCGCCGCGCGGGCGATCAGCACGCCGTCGGCCTGGCCGGTCGCCACGGCGTGTTCCGCCTGGCCAGCGGAGGTGAGCAATCCCACCGTGCCGGTTTTGACGCCGGCCTCGCGTCGGATCTTGGCACTGAAGCCGGTCTGGTAGCCGGGACCCACCGGAATCGTCTGGTGCGCTACGGCGCCGCCGCTGGAGACGTCCACCAGGTCCACGCCGCGCTCGGAGGCGGCGCGGGCGAGCCGGACGGAGGCCTCGGCGTCTACGCCGCCCTCGGCCCAGTCCGAGGCGGAGATCCTCAGCAACAGCGGCATCGAGTCCGGAATGACCTCGCGCACCGCGTCCACCACGGCAAGCATGAGCCGGTTACGGCCCGCCTCGTCGCCGCCCCATTCGTCGGTGCGGTCGTTGATCAGCGGGCTCTGGAACTGGTGCAGCAGGTAGCCGTGCGCACCGTGGATTTCGATGGTATCGAAGCCCACCTCCACGGCCCGCCGGGCGGAGGCAACGAAGTCGGCGATCACGCCCTCGATCTCGGCCCCGGTCATGGCCGACGGCGGCGCGTAGCCGTCGAAGGCACCGGCGCCCGGGCCCACCGGGTCCCAGCCGCCCTCGGAGGCAGGGACGGTGCCGGTCTTGCCGGAGAACGGCCAGTAGCTGGAGGCCTTGCGGCCGGCGTGCGAGAGCTGGGTGCCGATCTTGGTCTCCGCGGTGCCGTGCCGGTGCACGAAGTCCACGATCCTGGTCCAGGATTCGGCCTGGGCGTCGTTGTAGAGGCCGGCGTCCCGCGGGCTGATCCGCCCGGCGGGGTTGACGGCGGCCGCCTCGGTGAGGATCAGGGCCGCTCCCCCGGTGGCGAACGATCCGAGGTGCATCAGGTGCCAGTCGGTGGGGACGCCCTCGGCGGTCTCGGGTTCGCAGCTGTACTGACACATCGGCGAGACCCAGCCGCGGTGCTCGAGCCGCAGGGAGCGCAGGGTCAGCGGGCTGAAGAGTGCGGACGCCATTAGAACAGCACCCGGGCCAGGTTCTGGCGGGCCTTGGCCACGCGCTCGTCGGTGGCGCCGACGACGTCGAAGAGTTCCAGCAGGCGCACCCGGGCGGTCTCCCGCTCCGGTCCGAAGTTCCGGCCGATGAAGGCCACCACCCGGCCCAGGCCGTCCTCCACGTGCCCGCCGGCGACGTCGAGATCGGCGACGGCCAGCTGTGCGTCCAGGTTGTCCGGTTCCTCCGCGGCCTTGGCACGGACGGCGTCGGCGTCCTCGGTGGACAGGGCCTGCAGGCGTCCCATCAGCTCCACCTGGGCCAGGCCCACCTTGGCGTCGGCGTCGGCGGGCATCTCGGTGAGGGCCTGGCGGTACGCGGCGGCCGCACCGTCGAAGTCACCTGCCTCGATCGCGTCGAAGGCCTTCTGGTGCAACGGGGGCAGCGGCGGGGCCTCGGCCTCCGCGGCGGCCGGACCGCCGCCGATCCGGCCGGTGACGCCGTTGGCGGCGGCCACCTTGAGGAGTTCATCGAAGAGGCTGCGGACCTGCTGCTCGTCGGCGCCGCCCTGGAAGAGCGGCACGGGCTGGCCCTTCACCACGGCGACGGCCGTGGGAACGGCCTGCACCTGGAACGCCTGGGCCAGTTGCGGGAAGGCCTCGATATCGGCGGCGCCGAGAACCAGGCGGCCCTCGTAACTGGTGACAATCTGCTCCAGGGCGTCCACCAGATCCCCGGACCCGGGTGAGTAGGAGGCCCACATGGCGATGACGACGGGCACCCGGGCGGAGAGGTCCACCAGGTCCTGGAAGTTGGCCTCGGTGACGTTGACGCGCAACGGGGCGGCGCCGCCGTCCGTTGGCTGCTGGGCGGATCCGGGCTGGGCGGCTCCGGCATGCGTGGACCCCGGTCCGGCGGGCGGTGCGGGGCGTTGCTTCAGCGAGGAAAGATCGACGGCGCCCCGCAGGTTGATCGGGTTTGCGGCTGCGGGCGGGACCGGGCGGGATGCGGGCGAAGTCATGGAACCACTCTATCGACTCCGCCCGCGGCCGGGACTACTTGAAGCTCGCCCCGACCAGGCCGCGGGTGGCGGCCACCAGCTTCATCGGATCCTTGGACCCCGCCGGCGGCACGTAGACCGCCACGGACTCGGCAAAGTTCAGGACCATGCCGGTGCTGGTCTCCTTGCCGCCGGCCAGGGCCGCGGCGTCGTCCCCGATGGTCAGCTTGTCGCCGGAGTTCTTCGGCGTGCCGTCGAAACCGAAGTTGAGCCGGCCCAGGACCAGGGCCCCGCCGTCGGCGGTGCGGAACACCACGGTGTCCTCGGGAACAGCCTTGTGGGTGAAGGCAAAGTTTCCGTTGGCACCGGACTTCACCACGTCGGCCTGGTAGGCCAGGGTGTCGGCGATGTACGGCGAGGACTGGCCCTCGGCGAGCTTGTCCTTGAAGGCCGAGTCGGCGTTGGTCAGGCGGTCGCCCAGGCCAGCGAGGGCCTCCTGGCCGCTGTAGAGCAGGCCGGACTTGTCGCCGGCGCCCAGCGTCTCCGTGCCGCCGCGGTTGATCGCGGGGAAGGTGGTTCCCGGCTGCAGCGGCGTCGCGCCGACCAGCTTGTAGTTCTCGCGCGGGGACGCCTGGACCAGCGTCAGCAGCTGCGGGACCACGTTGCCGTCGCCCTGGGTGACTGCCATGACGGAGCGGGGCCAGTCTCGCTTGGAGCTCACCACGGTGGTCAGCAGCTTGGTGGCGCGCACGGGCATCCGGGATTCGTAGCTGCCCACCTGCGAGCGGATTTTGTAGTTCTGCGTGCGGACCTCGAGTTCGGTCCCGCCGACGCGCGGGGCGAGCTTGGCCGCGTCCTTGGCGGCGTCACCGGCGTCCGTGGCCGCGGAGACCTGTTCCAGGATCCGGCGGAACTGGGCATCCAGCAGGATCGGGGTCCCGCCGGCGGAGGGGGCGGCCGTGCCGGTGCTTCCGCTCGGGGCGGGCGACGGCGACTGGCTGGCCTGGGCGGCAACGCCCGTGCCGGCGACTGCGGTGGCGGTCAGCAGGGCCACGGCCGCACCCGCGGCGCGGCGGCGCGTGGACAGGGTTGCGGCCCGGGGGGCCTGTCCGGTGTCCCCGTCGGCCGGGGTGGAGCCGGCCTCACGGGCCTTGGCCCGGTCGGCGGCGCGGGCCCGGGCCCGGCGTGCGAAGGCGCTGCCGGCGGTGGCCTCCTTGGCCTCGACATCGCCGGAGCCGGAGTTATCGGAGCCGCCACCGCCGGAACCGCCGTCGCCCGGGGTGCCGGAGCGCGGCGCGCCCTGCCTGGGCTTCAGCACCAGCAGCGCGACGCCGCCGACTACCAGCAGCCCGCCGATAACCATCAGCGGGATGGCCCACGGCGTGGAGGTGTCATTGGGGAAGGTCATCGAAATGTCCGAGGGGGCGGCCTTGGTGCCGTCGGTGGCCAGCAGCAGCGACCAGTCGCCGTCGGCCGGCGGAGTCCACGAGTAGTCCAGCTCGCCGTTGGCGTTCTCGGTGGAGACCCAGAGGTCCGAACCGGCGGGCGACGGCGCGGTGGCCTCGCCGTCGGCGTGCTCGACGGTCAGGGACTTGCGGTCCTCGGAGAGCCCGGAAATGGTGTTGTGGGCCGTCTTGCCCACCCAGGCGTTGACGTCGTCGGGGCGGCCGGAGGCCAGCAGGAAGTTGCCTTCACCCTTGACGTGGATCTTGACCGTGCCGCCGTGCAGGGTGCGCAGCTTCTGGTCGACCACCGTCAGCGGCGCGGCGGTGCCGTTGGCCGGGACGCCGGCCGTCACCGTCGCCGGCGGAGCCCAGATTGTCTTCTGCCCGATCCCCGCCAGCAGTGTCAGGAGGCCGAGCAGCACAAGTGCAACTGCAGTCTTGAAACGCAAAATATTACCTATCATCAGCGGACACGTAGTTTTAAGAGTAACCGTTTTGTTACCTCCGAGTCAGATCGGGCGGCTTGTCAAGCCCCTTTTCCGAACCGTCCCGGCCCGTCGATCCGCCCGGTAGCAAGGCTGCTGATAGTGTTTGCGGTGATCGTCACACCGGCCCCGCAGCCGCGGAATTCCGGGGAAAATTGAGAGAAAAAGGCTTGCAGCGCAGTGACTGACCCCACGGATTCGTCCCCCTCAGGACAGGCAGCTCCCCCGGAATCCGTCGCGCGGCCTGCCCAGGCTCCGGCCGGGTTCCTGGCCGCGATGGCCCGCCGCCTGCGGCAACCCCTGCCCGGCGCACAGCCCCGGCTGCGCTTCGATTTGCCGCCCGAGCAGCTGGACGACGCCGACGCCGCTCTTGAGGACACCGAGGAGACCCGCTTCGGCCGTCCCGGGCCGCGGATTTCCGCGCAGCATCCGCTCTACGTCGGGTTCATGGGGACCGTGGGCGTCGGCGTGGCCTTGCTGGTCTACTGGATCGGCTCCAACATCACCCAACTGCTGCTCTGGATCCTGACCGCGCTCTTCATCGCTCTCGGGCTCGATCCCGTGGTGCGCTGGCTGGAGAAACGCAAGGTGCCCCGGCCGGCCGGCATCCTGGTCTCGGTGGCCGTCCTGGCCCTTGCCGTCGCCGGGTTCTTCGCCACCCTGATCCCGACCATCGTGGCCCAGGTGACCCAGATCGTCCAGGAGGCCCCCAAGTGGATCCAGGACTTCATCGACTCGGACTTCTTCCGCAGCCTGGACAGCCAGTTCGGCGTCCGGGACCGGATCACGCAGGAACTCGAGAAGTTCGTCAACAACCCGGACGCGATGGGCGGCATCTTCGGCGGCGTGGTGGGCGTCGGCTCCACCATCGCCAACGGCCTCTTCGGCGCCCTGATCGTCCTGGTGCTGAGCCTGTACTTCCTCTCCGCGATGCCCTCGATGAAGCTGTGGGGCTACCGCCTGGCCCCGCGCTCCCGCCGGCCGCGCGTGGAGGCCCTGTCGGAGGAGATCACCGGCTCGGTCGGCAACTACGTCATCGGCCAAGTCTGCGTGGCACTGCTCAACGCGCTCTTCGCCTTCATCGTGATGACCATCGTGGGCGTGCCGTTCGCGGTGCTGCTCGCCTTCGTCGTGGCGCTGCTGGCCTTCATTCCCCTGGTCGGCGGCATGATCGCCGGCATCCTGGTCACCCTGATCGCCCTGACCGCCGGCTGGCAGACCGCCGTCGTCTTCGCGATCTGCTACTTCGCCTACCTGCAGTTCGAGGCCTACTTCGTCTCGCCGCGCATCATGCAGAAGGCCGTGGCGGTGCCCGGCGCGGTGGCGGTCATCTCGGTGATCGCCGGCGGCAGCCTGCTGGGTGTGCTCGGCGCGCTGATCGCGATCCCGACGGCCGCGGCCATCATGCTCCTGGTCAAGGAAATC
This sequence comes from Arthrobacter sp. NPDC080086, assembly GCF_040702285.1. NCBI lineage: Bacteria > Bacillati > Actinomycetota > Actinomycetes > Micrococcales > Micrococcaceae > Arthrobacter > Arthrobacter sp. NPDC080086. Next base: position 22,740 of record NZ_JBFBKP010000033.1, on the reverse strand, counting down.
TTCATCGTCCGCCAGGACAAGCACTAACCCGGACAAGCACTAAACCGGCAGGCACTCACCCCGGCAGGCGCTCACCTCTCAGGCGTGCGCCGTGGCCACCGGGCCGTCCCACTCCTCGGGAAGCGGCTGCGCCGTCCCCGGCAGAACCTCGGCGACGATCTCGTTCAGCACCCGTCCGGCGTACTTCTCCCCCACCCAGAGGTGCTTGGCGCCGTCGACGCCGACGACGTCGGCCTGGGGCACCAGGGCGAAGCGTTCGGCCGCGGCGGCAGGCTGCAGGTAGTCGTCGTGTTCCGGGACCAGCACCTTGAGCGGCTTGCCCGCGGCAGCCCATTCCTTGAGGTGCACGTCCGTGGCGCGGTGCAGCGGGGGCGAGAGCAGGATGGCGCCCTCTATCTCTCCGGCTACGGGTTCCACCGCGCCGTACATGAGGGCCAGTTCGGTGCCAAAGGACCAGCCCACCAGCCAGCGGTTCGGCAGGCCGCGGTCCACCGCGAACCGCACCGCCGCCTCGACGTCCATCCGTTCGCCGACGCCCTCCTCGAAGCTGCCGCCGCTGGTTCCCCGGGGCGACGATGTCCCGCGGGTGTTGAAGCGCAGCACGGCGACGCCGGCCAGGGCCGGCAGCCGGTAGGAGGCCTTGCGGTAGACGTGCGAATCCATGAAGCCGCCGTGCGTGGGCAGCGGATGCAGGGTGATCAGGGTGGCCCGGACCTCGCCGGACTCCGGCAGCGCGAGTTCGCCCACCAGCAGGTGACCGTCCGCGGTGCGCAGCTCGATGTTCTCCCGCCGTGCCGGCAGCACCGTGGCGGCCCGGATGGGGGTCGGGGCGGCGGGCTGGGTGAAGTCGTACGAGGCCGGGTCGAAAGTCATGCCCTCCAGCTTAGCGAAGCTACGGGCGGCACCCGCGGGAGCCGTGAGCGCCTAGCGGTACCGGTATGTGCGCGAGGTCCAGCAGTTGGTGTGCCAGTGGCGCCGTTCGGCCAGCCCGGCGGCGGCACCGAAGAGATGGTCCTCGGACCAGACCACCAGGTGCGCGGTTCCGGGCGGGACGGCATGCAGACATCCAGGGCAGACATAGGTCTTGCCGGCGCGGCTGGCCGAGATGGACCGGACCATCCATTCACCGTCCGGGGCGCTTTCCCGGCGGGCAATCCCGGTCCGGGCGCGTTCCAGGTCCAGCTCGGGCACCGGCCCGCTGTGCTTGCCGGGCTGCCGGGCGCCCCCGTTGCCCGGGGCGGGGCGGCGGGGGCGGTTGGAACGGGGCATGGTCCCATTCTGCCCCAGCGGGTCCCCGGACGGTGTCCAAGCCGCGGCGCCTCCCCGCTGCCGGTAGTGTTGACCGGGTGCGTTTAGTGATAGCCCGTTGCTCCGTTAATTATGTCGGCCGGCTCAAGGCCCACCTCCCCCTCGCCACCCGCCTGCTGGTGGTCAAGGCGGACGGCTCCGTGCTGGTCCATTCCGACGGCGGTTCCTACAAGCCGCTGAACTGGATGAGCCCGCCCGCCCGGCTCCGGGTGTCCACCCCGGACGAGGTCGACGTCGAGGTCGGCGTGATCGAGCAGTGGACCGTGCAGTCCACCAAGACCGACGACCGGCTGATCATCAACATCCACGAACAGCTCCATGACACCTCGCACGACCTTGGCCAGGACCCTGGACTGATCAAGGACGGCGTGGAGGCGGACCTGCAGCGCCTGCTGGCTGACCAGATCGAGACCCTGGGCGAGGGATTTTCGCTGATCCGCCGCGAGTACTTCACCGCGATCGGGCCGGTGGACATCCTGGCCCGCGACGCGAACGGCGGCACCGTCGCCATCGAGTTGAAGCGCCGGGGCGACATCGACGGCGTCGAACAGCTGACCCGCTACCTCGAACTGCTCAACCGCGACCCGCTCCTGGCTCCCGTTCGCGGTATCTTTGCCGCCCAGCAGATCAAGCCGCAGGCAAGGGTCCTCGCCACCGACCGCGGCATTGATTGCGTAACGCTGGACTATGACGCGATGCGCGGTGTGGACGACAGCGAATCCCGCCTCTTCTAAGCGCGGCAATTGCACCGCAATCACGCACCAATTGGTTCACCAGCTTGTTACATAAAATTTGTGGATTTATCAGCCGCGCCCGTTGACCTGACTGTGGGGGCATGAAATTCTTAGAACAGTCTTTGTGTAGGTGTTTTTCATGCTCGCAAGACATGTTGCGAGCGTGAAGCTCCTGACGCCGAAACCCGGAGTACCGGGCGGATGCCAAGGTTCTTCCCGCGGAGTGACTAAGCCCGGCGTAAGGTGCGCCGGACTTTCTCAAGTTCGACAATGAGGAGAATTAAATGGCTCAGGGAACCGTCAAGTGGTTTAACGCTGAAAAGGGCTTCGGCTTCATTACCCCGGATGACTCCGACGGCGACGTCTTCGTCCACTACTCCGAAATCCAGACCGGCGGGTTCAAGACCCTCGATGAGAACCAGCGCGTTCAGTTCGAAATCGGCCAGGGTGCCAAGGGCCCGCAGGCCACCGGCGTCACGGTCGTCTAATGAGGTCTTCAGGAATGCGCTAGAAGCATTCCCGGCTTAAGAAAATGATCCCCGGCTTTTGCCGGGGATCATTTTTTTGCGTTCCGCCGTCCCCGCTAGCGCACGAGCGTCCGCAGCAGCCGGGCGCTCTGGCGCACGGACAGGTCGGGCAGGTAGGCCCGGCTGAGCGCCCGGCCTATGGCCGGAAGCTGCAGCGGGTCCTGGTAGTACAGGTAGAGCGTGCGGTACTCCGGCTTGAAGCGGGACTTGAACGTCGCCAGCGAGCGGAAGCCGTAGACCGGTTCAAGCGCCCGGCCCACCACGTCCAGGATCCCGGCCAGGCCCTCGCCGCCGGCACCGTCGGAGTCGTCGTCGCGGGCCTCGTCGCGGGATTCGTCGCGCGCCAGCGGCGATCCGGAGAGGGAAATGACGTCCACCGAGTCGCGCAGTTCCGTCACCGCCGAGGCGATCAGGAACTCCATCACCCCCGGGAAGGCGTCGCCGCGGCGCCGCATGAAGTCCAGGGTCCAGCTGACCAGCGCACCGCCGTCGTACACGGGGAGCCAGCTGGTGACGCCCTGCACCCGGCCCTCGGCGTCCACGGCCAGGCAGCACAGCACCTCGTCGTCCATCAGCTCGTCCAGGCCGCCCAGGGTGAAGCCCATCTCGGGAACGGACTTCCGGGCCGCCCATTCCTCCGAGACCTCGCTGAGCTGCGCGCGCAGCGCCGGCGAGAAGTCGCGGTAACGGCCCCAGACGGCGTGCACTCCGGTCTTGGCCGCGCGGTTCATCGCCGTGCGGACGTTCTGCCACTCCTTGCCCTTGAAGGTCAGCTCCTGCAGGCCCAGGCGCGTCTCCTGGGCAACGGCCAGCCGCCGGAAGCCGCGGGCCTGCAGCAGCGGCCAGATTTCATCCGTGCAGGAGTAGAAGCACGGAATCAGGGCATTGTCCGCGCAGAAGTCCAGGAACCCTTCGGCGGTATCCAGCCGGTTCGCCGCGGGTCCAAGCGGTCCGCCGAGGGTCAGCGCCACGTTGTTGTGCTGCTGATACGCCACCGCACCGCGGGCGGCCTGGTTGAACCAGAACTTGTTCGGCTCCCAGAGTGCCATCCAGGAGAGCGAGTCGCCGCCCTGGTGCACCAGCCGGCGTGCCACCTCCCGGTCGCCGTGGCCGGCGTCGGTGCCGTGCGCCCGGCGGAGCAGCACCAGCCACACCCCGGCCAGCGCCACCACCCAGAAGGCGATGCCGGAGTAGGCGAAGAGGAAGGCCTCCACGGGATTCCGGTCCTGGAAGACCCGGTTGTAGGTCCCCGGGATGGGCAACGGCAGGTACTGCCGCGCCAGCTCGGCCGCCAGGCCCAGCCAACCGCCGTCGCGCTCCAGTCCCCCGGCGGCGAACCAGGCGCCGGTGTACGCGCCGGCCAGAACCAGGAAGGTCCCGCCCACGGTCAGCGCCAGGGTCCGCCGGGCCCGCCGGGTGGTTTCGACCCGGAAGAGCCGGCGGTTGGCGAACAGCAGCAGCACCAGCGCCAGCGGCACCGCCGCGAGCGGCAGGATATGCACGAAGCCCGAGCCCATGATGGCCGTGTGTGGCCGGTTGGGGTAATGCGGGATGCGGGCGAACAGGGCCAGGTAGACCGCGGCCAGCGCCGTCACGCCCAGCTGGACCAGGATAGCGATCCGCAGCGCCAGCTGCCGTCCGTGCCGCATGCCGTCGGCGCAGATGAGCAGGAGGACCACCGGCACCACGGCCAGGGCCAGGCCCAGCGGCCCGGCGAAGCCCAGCCGGCCCGCCTCCAGGCACGAGGCATCCACGGCGCCGCCGCAGTTCTGCTCCAGCTGGTTCAGCGTGGGCAGCGGGTTGAGCACGACGTCGCGCAGCAAGGCAAGCGGACCGTTCGCGGTCCGCACCACCGCGGTGAGGATCGGCCCGACGGCGAAGATCGCCACGGTGAGCGAGAGCAGGTTCCGGGTCTCGCGCCCGGTGGATCGGTGCCGCTGCAGGGTGCCCTTGTCCCCCTGCAGCCACCACCCGGCCAGCAGGCCGACCACGGCACCGGAGAGGCCCACCACCGTCTCGGGGTGGCCCACGTACAGCACCAGCAGCAGTGCCACCGAGAGTACCGCGGTCCGCAGCCGGCGCTGCCACAGGGTGGGCAGCAGCCCGCAGGCGGCCAGGGCCACGGCGAGGATTGCCGCGTAGGGTCCTATCAGCGGGGCATCGACCATCAGGCCCAGCCAGCCATCCCCGGCGTAGCGCGCCAGCTGGGTGACCAGCAGGAACAGGGACACCGCGGCGAACTGGCCGGCGAGGAAGAACACGGCCGTGCGGAGCGAGCCCACCCGCCGCTCGGCGACGCCCATCAGGCCAAGGATCATCAGCGACGCCGCGAGGTACGCCAGCGGGTTGGTGGCGAAGAACAGCGAGGTGAACATGGTCCACCAGTGCCCGGCCTGCAGCCCCTGGACGCTGACGGAGGCAAAGTCCAGCAGCGGTTCCGGCGGCCCGGCGAGGAAGCTGCCGGTGGCCGCACCGGCAAAGAGGAAGAGGGCCAGGACCGACAGGGTGACGGGGAGCTGACGGGCCTGCCGGAGGATGCCGTGCAGCCCGCTCACCGTTTGATCCCCCACCGCTGGGCGAGGAAGTCCAGGCCGCCGGGCATGCCGCGCGACGCCGCTTCCCAGGAGTGCCCGGCGTTGGCGATCCGGTGGTCCTCCACGGTGAAGCCGGCCTTCCGTGCGGCCCCTGCGAGCAGGGCCATGTACTCGATGAACTCGGGGTCACGTTCGCCGGCGCCGAAATACACGGCGTTGCCCTCGTACCGGCGTTCCTGCATCAGGCGCAGCGGGGTCTGTGCCTCAAAGGCCGCGGTGTCGCCGCCGAAGGAGGCGTCGATGGTCTTGCGGCGCTCCTTGGCCAGGGACGGCTCCTTTTCGCTGGAGAACGCCAGGGCGGCGCTGTACACCTCGGGGTGGCGGGTCACCATCTCCATGGCACAGGTGGCGCCGAAGGAGAATCCGCCGGCGGCCCACTGGTGCGGGTCGGCGTCGACGTCGAGGGTGGCCCGGATCCAGTCAGGCACGTCGCGGGAGAGGAAGGTGTCGGCCTTGGCGATGCGGCTGTCCATGCAGAGCGTGTTGCCGGAGGCGGACCCGTTGGGGTCCACCACCACCGCGATCGGGGCCACCCCGCCGTGGTCCGCGGCGAAGCGGTCCATTCGGCTGCGCAGGGCGCCGCCGGTCAGCCAGTCGGCCGGGGCCCCGGGCTGGCCGGAGAAGAGGACCAGGACGGGCAGCGCGGGCCGGGGTGTGGCACTGTACGCCGGCGGGAAGTAGATGTAGGCGTCGCGGCTCTGGAAGCCGGACGCCGTGCCGGGAATGGTGGCCTTGCGGACCGTGCCGTCCGGCGGCAGGCCGTTCGGGGCCGTCCAGTCGGCCAACGGAACCGCGGCGGCTCCCCCGGGCTGCCTGCGCAACGCGTCCTCCAGCACCGGAATGCGCGCGACGGCGGTGCCGGTCAGGTCGCTCACGGTGTGGTTGAGGCCGAAGTAGGAGTTGATCTGGACGGCGGAGAGGAGCAGCACGCCCAGCAGGGCTGCCGTGGCCACTGCGGTGGCGCGGATCCGGTGCACCACCGGCAGGACGGGTCCGGGAATGGCGGCGAGGAAGGGCCGGCGGCCCCAGATGCCGTGCAGCCTGAGCAGCCAGAACAGCAGGGCCGCGACGCCGGGAACGCTCCAGGCCAGTGTCTCCCAGGGCAGTTCCTCGGGGAAGACGGACAAGACGTAGATCAGGAGGAGATGGACTCCGGCGACCAGCCCGGCGCCCAGCAGCAGGGCGGAGCCGACGACCACCGCCGTCGCCCCCGGGGTATGCCGGCGGCCGCTCTTCCAGAGCAGGTAGGCGGCACCGGCGGCCGCGGCAGCCCAGGCAACCCAGAGCACCGGCCCGTCCACCAGCCGGATGTCTTCGATGAAGTCCAAGGCGGTTAGCGCCAGGTGCCGACGCCGATGACGGGGCCTGCCTCAAGCCAGGAAGAGAGCCCGGTGTACGCGTCGAAGCGCATGGCCAGCAGGACGTCCCGGCCCTCGTAGCGCAGTTCGACGATGACGGACTCCGGCTGCACCTTCACCAGTTCGGTTTCGGTGGGCGGACGCCGGCCGATCAGCTCCAGCGAGCTGCGGCGGAAGGTGTATTTCGGACGGACGCTCAGGGAGGCAAGACGGAACCACTCGAGGTCGTTGTCCTGATAACGACAAACCCCCATCTGCCAGCTGTTTCCAGCTACGCAAATGGAGGCGTCCACCGTGCCCAGGGCGCGCCGCAGATTAATGCGGCGCACCCCGGAGAGGCACAGTGCGAAGACCAGCAACGCAAACGCCGTTGCCAGAATGATGAACGGAAGACCAGTATCGTCCATCAAGGTAGGGCTAGCGGATCCCCGCAGTAGCCGAATCACCCATCTGGGCGTTGTCGGCCACGATCACCACGCGGTTGTTGTCGACGGAGAAGAATCCGCCGTCAACGTCCACTGCGATGCGGTCACCGGAAACAGGCTCGATGGCCAGTTCACCTTCGGCCAGAATCGCCAGCAGGGGCGAGTGGCCGGGCAGGATTCCGATTTCACCATCGCTGGTGCGGGCCTTGACCATCTTGGCCGCTCCGGACCACACGAAGTGGTCCGCTGCGACAATCTCAACCTCAAGCTCAGCCATATTACTTCGTCTGTTCCTGGATCTTGGCCCACTGGCGCTCGACGTCATCCAGGCCGCCGACGTTGAAGAACGCCTGCTCTGCGATGTGGTCCAGCTCGCCGTCGCAGATCGCCGCGAAGCCTTCCACGGTGTCCTTGATGGACACGGTGGAGCCCTCGACGCCGGTGAACTGCTTGGCGGTGTAGGTGTTCTGCGAGAGGAACTGCTGGATACGGCGTGCACGCGACACGACGATCTTGTCCTCTTCGGAGAGTTCATCGACACCGAGGATGGCGATGATGTCCTGAAGTTCCTTGTTCTTCTGCAGGATCTGCTTCACGCGGACGGCCGTGTTGTAGTGGTCGTTGCCGATGTACTGCGGATCCAGGATGCGCGAGGTCGACGTCAGCGGGTCAACGGCCGGGTACAGACCACGGGAAGCGATTTCACGGGAGAGTTCCGTGGTCGCGTCGAGGTGTGCGAAGGTCGTTGCCGGAGCCGGGTCGGTGTAGTCATCCGCGGGAACGTAGATGGCCTGCATCGAGGTGATGGAGTGGCCCTTGGTCGAGGTGATGCGCTCCTGCAGGAGGCCCATCTCATCGGCCAGGTTGGGCTGGTAGCCCACGGCGGACGGCATGCGGCCGAGGAGGGTGGAAACCTCGGAGCCTGCCTGGGTGAAACGGAAGATGTTGTCGATGAAGAGCAGCACGTCCTGGTTCTGCACATCGCGGAAGTACTCCGCCATGGTCAGGGCGGACAGGGCCACGCGCAGACGCGTTCCCGGCGGCTCATCCATCTGGCCGAACACAAGGGCGGTGTCCTTGAGGACGCCTGCCTCTTCCATTTCGACCCAGAGGTCGTTGCCTTCACGGGTGCGCTCACCCACGCCGGCGAACACCGAGGTACCGCCGAAGTTGCGGGCAACACGGGTGATCATTTCCTGGATCAGCACGGTCTTGCCGACGCCGGCGCCGCCGAACAGGCCGATCTTGCCACCCTTGATGTACGGGGTGAGGAGGTCGATAACCTTGATGCCGGTCTCGAGCATCTCGGTGGAGCCCTCAAGGGTCGCGAAGGCGGGGGCCTTGCGGTGGATCGGCCAGCGCTCGGAGACCTGCAGTTCGGACTCCGCGACGTCCAGGGGCTGGCCCAGGACGTTGAAGATGTGGCCCTTGACGCCGTCGCCAACGGGCACGGAGATCGGGGCACCGGTGTCGACCACGGTGGTGCCGCGGACCAGGCCGTCGGTCGCCTGCAGCGAGATGGCGCGGATGAGGTTGTCGCCGAGGTGCAGCGCAACTTCGAAGGTGATGGTCTTGGTCTCACCGTTGAGAGAAATCTCGGTGGTGAGAGCGTTGTAAATCGAGGGGATTGCGTCAGCCGGGAATTCGACGTCGACAACCGGGCCAATAACACGTGCAATACGGCCGGTGGCACCGGACGTCGCGGCTACGTGTTCGGTAGCAGTGGCAGTCATCTCTCTCACTTCACTCAGTAGATGGCGTGGGCGGTTAAGTTCGTTCTGTGGTGCAGGTACAGCTGGGCCCGTGACGGGCAGGCTAGGACGCGTTCAGTGCGTCGGCGCCGGCCACGATCTCGGAAAGCTCCTGCGTAATTTCAGCCTGGCGGGCAGTGTTGCGCAGACGCGTGTACTTCTTGATGAGCTCCGTGGCGTTGTCGCCGGCGGACTTCATCGCGCGCTGGCGGGCTGCGAGCTCGGAAGCTGCGGCCTGCAACATGGCGGCGAAGATGCGTGACTCGATGTAGCGCGGCAGCAGGGCATCGAGGACCTGCTCCGTCTCCGGTTCGAATTCGTAGAGCGGCAGCAGCTCCGACTCGGAGGCAGCCTGTTCCTCGACGACCTCCAGCGGGAGCAGACGGATGACCGTCGGTTCCTGCGTCACCATGGACTTGAACCGCGTGTAGACGACGTGGATCTCGTCCACACCGCCCTCTTCGTAGACCTCGGCGAAGTCGGCCAGGAGGGCCTCGCCCACCTCGCGTGCGGTCTCGAACTGCGGAGCGTCCGTGTTGCCGGTCCAGACCCGCTCGTACGGACGGTTCCGGAAGTCGAAGTACGCCTGCGCCTTGCGGCCCATGAGGTACATCTTGACTTCCTTGCCCTCCTCGTGGAGCAGCTCGACGAGGCCTTCGGCCTGCTTGAGCACGGTCGCGGAGTAGGACCCGGCGAGGCCGCGGTCGGAGGTGACGACCAGCACGGCGGCCCGGCGGATCTGCTCCGGCTCGGTCACCAGCGGGTGGTCGATTTCGCTCTGGCTTGCGACAGCAGAAACGGCACGCGTAATCGCGTTTGCGTAAGGCAGTGAAGCCGCTACGCGTGCGCGGGCCTTGCCGATGCGCGAGGTAGCGATCAGTTCCATCGCCTTGAAGATCTTGCGCATCGACGTCGTCGAGCTGATCTTCTGGCGGTAGACCCGAATCTGGGCTCCCATACTTATCCTTTCCTAAGCTTCCGTTGGGCCGGGACTGCCGGACCCTCGAGGGATCCGGCAGTCCCGGCCTACGGAACTAGCGCTTCTGCTTGACGATTTTTTCCTGGTCGACCTGGTCTTCATCGATCGGGGCGTACTCCTCGTGCCCCGCACCGACCAGCAGGCTGTCGCCCTCGCCGAAGAAGCCCTTCTTGAAGTCCACAATCGCGGTCTTCAGTGCTTCTGCGGTGTCGTCGCTCATCACGTTGGTCTGCGCCAGCGTGGTCAGGATGGAGGACTTGTGCTTGAGGTGCTCCAGGAACTCGGTCTCGAAGCGGTTGATGTCCTCAACCGGAACGTCGTCGAGGTAGCCGTTGGTGCCGGCCCAGATGGAAACGACCTGGTCCTCAACAGGGAACGGCGAGTACTGGCCCTGCTTCAGCAGTTCCATCAGGCGTGCGCCACGGGTCAGCTGCTGGCGGGAGGCCGCATCCAGGTCCGAGGCGAACATGGCGAAGGCCTGCATGTCGCGGTACTGGGCCAGTTCCAGCTTCAAGGTACCGGAGACCTTCTTCATGGACTTCACCTGGGCGGCGCCACCGACGCGGGACACGGAGACACCGACGTCGACAGCGGGACGCTGGTTGGCGTTGAAGAGGTCCGACTGCAGGAAGATCTGGCCGTCGGTGATCGAGATGACGTTGGTCGGGATGTAGGCGGACACGTCGTTCGCCTTGGTCTCGATCAGCGGCAGACCGGTCATGGAACCTGCACCGAGCTCGTCGGAGAGCTTTGCACAACGCTCCAGCAGACGGGAGTGCAAGTAGAAGACGTCGCCCGGGTAGGCTTCGCGTCCCGGCGGGCGGCGCAGCAGCAGCGACACGGCGCGGTAGGCTTCGGCCTGCTTCGACAGGTCATCGAACACGATGAGGACGTGCTTGCCGCCGTACATCCAGTGCTGGCCGATGGCCGAACCGGCGTACGGTGCCAGATACTTGAAGCCGGCCGGGTCGGATGCCGGGGACGCCACGATGGTGGTGTACTCCAGCGCGCCGTTATCCTCAAGGGTCTGGCGGACCGCCGCGATGGTGGACGCCTTCTGGCCGATGGCGACGTAGATGCAGCGGACCTGCTTGTTCACATCGCCGGAAGCCCAGTTGGCCTTCTGGTTGATGATGGTGTCGATCGCGATGGCGGACTTGCCGGTCTGGCGGTCACCAATGATCAGCTGACGCTGGCCGCGGCCGATCGGGATCATCGCGTCGATGGCCTTCAGGCCGGTCTGCATCGGCTCGTGGACCGACTTGCGCTGGGTCACGCCCGGGGCCTGGAGTTCCAGGGCACGGGTGGTCTCGGCCTTGATCTCGCCGAGGTCGTCAATCGGCTGGCCCAGCGGGTCAACCACGCGGCCGAGGAAGGCGTCGCCCACGGGTACGGACAGAACCTGTCCGGTGCGGTGCACTTCCTGGCCTTCTTCGATGCCCTTGAAGTCACCGAGGACGATGACGCCGATCTCGCGGACGTCGAGGTTCTGGGCGAGGCCCAGCGTGCCGTCTTCGAAGCGAAGCAGCTCGTTCGCCATGACCGAGGGGAGGCCCTCAACACGGGCGATGCCGTCACCTGCGGTCGTTACACGGCCAACCTCTACGCGCTCTGCGTTACCGGGTTCGTAGGACGCCGCGAACTCGTTCAACGCATTACGGACGTCGTCGGCGTTGATGGTCAAATCGGCCATCTGCAGTCCCTGCTCTCCTGTTTTCGTGATCATCGTTGCTCACGATGACCGGGGTTTCTTGTCGGTAAGTTGTGCTTGTCCGGCTGACTAGGCAAGCTGTCGCTGGAGCTGGCCCAGGCGGGCGAGGACCGAAGCGTCAACCACTTCGTCGCCTACCTGGATCCGGATTCCACCGATCAGTGCCGGGTCAATGTTCATGTTGAGCTTCAGCTCGCGGCCGTAGAGGGCGTTGAGCGCCGTCTGCAGCCGGCCGGTCTGGGCCTCCGTCAGCGGACGGGTGACGCTGACCGTGGCAATCCAGCGCTGCTGGCGCTTGGCTGCAAGCTCCGCAAAACGGCTGACGAGCCGGGTGACCTTGAGTCCTCGGGGCTGCGCGACGGCCTGGCCGATGAGGACCTTGGCCTCCTCGCTGGCACCGGGGACGAGCTTGGCGGCAAGGGCAGCCTTGGCTGCCTGGCTCGCCTGCGGCTCGGACAAGGCACGCTGAACCTCGTGGCTGGCGTCGACGGCCTGGTTGAAGCTGAAGAGGTCGTTCTCCAGCTCCTCCAGTCCGCTGAGGCCCGAGGCAGAGACTGCCGACTTGTTTTCAGCAACGGCAATGACCACCGTGGCGGCCAGGGTCTCGAGTGCATCGCCGATGTCGCGGGCCGATGCCCAGCGTGAGCCGGCCAGTCCGCTCGCGATCTGCACGGCGTCAGCGGAGACTTTTCCGCTGAACAGCTGCGTGACCAGCGCCGACTTCTCGCTGCCGGTGCGGGACGGGTCGGTCAGGGCGCGGCGCAGGCCAGCGGAGCTGTCCACCGTTCCCAGGATTCCGAAGAGTTCCTTAGCCAACTGCAGCGACGCGTTGGGAAGCGTGGGCTCCAACGCGGCGAGTGCCGCGGTCAGCGATTCGCTCGATACACCTGCCATTACTTAGCTGCACCTGCGCTCTGGTTCTCCAGATCTGCCAGGAAACGATCGACCACGCGGGCCGAACGTGCATCGTCGGTGAGGGCCTCGCCGACGATCCGGCTTGCCAGCGTGGTGGCCAGCGTGCCGACCTCCGCGCGCAGCGACACAACGGCCGCCTGGCGCTCGGATTCGATCTGGGCGTGTGCCTGGGCGGTGATGCGGGCAGACTCGGCAGCTGCCTTCTCCTTCAGATCCGCCAGGATCTGGGCGCCTTCGGCACGGGCTTCCTCGCGGATGCGGTTGGCCTCGGTGCGGGCATCCGTCAGCTGCTGCTTGTACTCTTCGAGTGCCGCAGTGGCCTCAGCCTGGGCCTTTTCGGCCTTGGCAATGCCGCCCTCAATCGCCTCGGCACGCTCTGCGAAGTTCTTCTCGAACATCGGGACAACGTACTTCGTCACGATGTAAAGGAGGACAGCAAAGCCTACGAGGACGACAAACATTTCCCAGATGTTGGGAACGAGGGGGTTTGACCCGGCCTCGCTGGCGGCTGAGATGATCAGCTGCTTCATATTTCACCCGTCCTTATCTACTCGGTTCTGGATGTTCGCTGGTGTTCTGAAGGTTTACTTGAGAACGAATGCGAAGACCAGGCCGAGGATGGCGAGGGCTTCAGTCAGCGCGAGGCCGAGGAATGCGATCGGCTGCAGGACGCGCTGGGCTTCCGGCTGACGTGCAACGCCGTTGATGTAAGCAGCGAACACGAGACCCACACCGATACCACCGCCGATGGCGGAGAGGCCGTAGCCGATGAGGTTGAGGGAGCCGTTGATGGAGCCTTCCATTTTTCTTCCTTTCAAGATGCCACCCGTGTGGCAGGTTGTTTGGGTTGCTTCATCCCCCGGAGGGGAAGTCTTTTGGAGCCTTAGTGGCTGTCGGCGTGCAGTGCGCCTTCGATGTAGATCGCGGTCAGCAGCGTGAAGACGTACGCCTGCAGCGCCATGATCAGCGCCTCCAGCATGTACATCGCCAGCGAGCCGGCGAGGACCAGAACCGAGGCGCCCTTGAGCAGGACGTTCTCCTGCATGACCAGGAACTCGATGCCGGAACCGGCGATCATCACGATCAGGTGGCCGGCCAGCATGGTGGCGAACAGACGGAGGCTGTGCGTCACCGGGCGGACCAGGAAGTTGGAGATGATCTCGATCGGGATAACGATCGGAAGAATGTAGACCGGCACGCCGCTGGGGACCGTGGCCAGCTTGAAGTACTTCAGGCCGTTCTTCTTGATGCCGATGGCAATCCAGGTCACGTAGACGATGGCCGCCAGCACGTAGGCGCCGCCGACGTGGGAGAAGCTCGGGAGCTGGATCACCGGGATGGCGCCGTAGATGTTGTTCACCAGGATGAAGAAGAACAGGCTGAACAGCAGCGGGACGTACTTGATGAAGTCCTTGCCGCCGATGATGTCCTTGGCGATGCCGTTCCGGACGAAACCGTAGGCGGCCTCGCCGGCGAACTGCAGCTTGCCCGGAACGAGCTGCTGCTTCCGCGCGGCCAGCACGAAGAAGGTGGCGATAATGACGACCGAGAGGATCACCAGCAGCATCTGCTTGGAGAATCCTTCGGCAGCACCCCAGGGCAGGATTGCCGGCAGGTGCATTTGTTCAATTCCGGGAGGAGTAAACTCTCCTGAATCTTGGGCCGGGAGCGCAAGCGCGATCAACGCGTTTCCTCTCTGCAGTGTCCATCATTGGGCGTTGGGCGGGGAGCGACGGCATTGCTGCCAACCAGTCCCCCTCTGAAATTTTTTGGCATTACTGTTCCGCGTCCTTGGACGGGCCACCTGCAGCGCCGTCTTCGCCAGCCGTAGACCGGTGGCTGGTGAGGCCGTGCATATGAGAAAGATAGAACCCTCCCGCAGCTCCAAGCAGGGCGCCTGCGAGCACAATCCAGCGGGTTCCCCACAGATTATCCAGACCCCACCCTATCAAACTCCAGACGATGATTCCGCCAACGATGTAGCTGAACACTGCGATCCCGGCGTTGTATCCGCCGTCGTCGCCGTCCTTTGATACGCCGGGCGCACCGGTGGTGCCTCGCGGCTTCCGGGGGGTGTTCTCGTCTCGCTCTTTACGGTCCGGCATGGGGTCCGCCTTCCGTGGAGTCGGGGTCGTTGTAGATCTGCAGCCGGGCCTTGCTGAAGCCGATGATCTCGGCGGCCTGCCAGGCAACGACGGTGACGACGGCGCCGATCAGGAACCAGCGGGCGTGCAGCCAATCCGGGGCACCCAGGACAAACAGGACGACGGCGAAGCCGACGACCTTGATGAAGTAAGTGGCGACGAACATGCCGATCGCCCCGGAGGGATTGTTCCGGCCGACGAAGTGTCCGACCAGCAGGCTGATGGCGAAGAACGCCATCACCAGGACACCGCCGAAGGCGCTGGAGAGGGCACCGAAGCCGCCGTTGAAGATCCAGGCCGGAACGGCCGTCACCACCAGTGCTGCGGCGGCCGTCACCGAACTGAGCGCCAGCAGGCGCAGCCAGAGTGACGTGGTGGGTCCAGAAACGCCGACGCGTCCGCGGCCGGGCGTGCGTCCGGGCTCGGCGTTGGAGGTCATGGGATCCCAATCGTCGCTGGCGGTAAGGGCGGGGGTGCGGAGAAGTCCGCCCCTGAATTCTACACGAGATAGAACATGGCTAGGCCACGGGGAGGCGGGTGACCTTGGATTTGCGGCGGTAGCGGCGGATGAGGTCCGGGCTGGCGACGTACAGTACCAGCACCGCCAGGCTGGCCGCGACGCAGAGCGCCACGACGGGCAGCGGCGCCGTCGCAGCGGTGAAGCCGAGGACGATCACGGCAGCGGTGCAGACGGTGACAGCGGCGGAGGACTGCAGGTGCGAGAAGCCGACGTCGGTCAGCCGCTGGTAGACATGCTCGCGGTGAGAGGCGTACCACCGCTCCCCCGCCTTGATCCGGCGCAGCAACGTGTAGCCGGTATCCGCCACATACACCAGGATGGGCGAGAGCACGTACTCGACGTACACGCCGGTGAAGAAGCCAGCAATGGCGAGGGCGGCCACGGAGGCGCCGAGAAGGTAGCTGCCGACGTCGCCGAGGAACACCGAGCCCCGGCCCAGGTTCCAGGGCAGGAAGCCGAGGAAGGCCATGGCCAGGATGGCGCCGCCGGCGGTGAGCCAGGGCTGGTCCGAGAGGGACCCGGCGGCCGCGTAGGCGGCGCCCACGGTGACGCCGTGCAACCCGGAGATGCCGTTGATGCCGTCCATGAAGTTGGCGATGTTGACGTAGGCGGCGACCGCGACGGCGGCGAGCGGCAGCCACCAGAAGGACTGGCCCGTCATGACGATCAGCACCGCCGAGCCCGCGGCCCCGATGCCCAGCTGGGCTCCGGCACGGCCGCGGATGGAGAGCCCGCGCAGGTCTTCGGTCCAGCCGACGGCGGCACACGCGCCGATGATCAGCAGCACGACGGCGAACACCGCACGGTTGACGGTGACGGCGCCGGTAAGGACGGCCACCCCGTAGCCGGCCGCGGTGGCCAGCGCCGCGGCCAGGCCCATCCCACGGATGGTGGTCTTCACGTGCGAGGACCGCGCGGACGGCACGTCCACCACGCCGAGCCGGATCAGCCAGGGCTTCACCGCATAGGGCAGCAGCAAGCTGGCCAGGAGCGTGACGGCGGCGGTGACCAGCAGGGCGGTCACGAGGCGACCCGGACGATTCTGATCGGTCCCGTCTCGTCCGACTCGTCGTCGGGGATCTCCGCGATGCTGGCGCCCTGTTCGGCCTCGCAGCGTTTCAGCCAGACTCCGAGGTCCAGCGTGGCCGGGTCCTGTTCGGTGGCGCGGGTGTGCGAGATCTTCGGGTGCAGCGGCCGCTGGTCCAGCTCGCCGGTGCCCACGAGCTCCTCGTGCAGCTTCTCCCCCGGCCGCAGCCCGGTGTAGATGATCTCCACCTTCTTGCCGGACATGGCGATCATGCGTTGTGCCACGTCAAGGATCTTGACCGGTTCGCCCATGTCCAGGATCAGCACGTCGCCGCCAGCGCCGATGGCTCCGGCCTGGATGACCAGCTGGCAGGCCTCGGGGATGGTCATGAAGAAGCGGGTGACCTCGGGATCGGTCACGGTCACCGGACCGCCGACGCGGATCTGCTCGGTGAAGAGCGGAAGCATGGATCCGCGGCTGCCCATGACGTTGCCGAAGCGGACGGAGACGAACCTGCCGCCGGTCTGGCCCGCCATCCAGGCGGTCAGCTTCTCCGCGACGCGCTTGGAGTGGCCCAGGGCGGTGGTGGGGTTCGCGGCCTTGTCCGTGGAGATGTTCACGAAGTGGGAGACCCCGGCACTCCGGGCGGCCTGCAGGACGTTCAGCGTGCCGCAGACGTTGGTCTTCCAGGCCTCGACCGGATACTGCTGCAGCAGCGGCGCGTGCTTGAGTGCGGCCGCGTGGAAGACCACCTCCGGACGGCGGTCGGTGAAGATCTCCTTCAGGGCCTCACCGTCGCGGATGTTCGCCAGCACGGTGTCCCGGCCGGCCAGCAGGCCGCGGCCGGTGATGGAGATCTGGGTCTGCTGGAGTCCGGTCTCGTCGTGGTCGAGCATGATCAGCTCGGCGGGGCCGAACGGCATGATCTGGCGGCAGAGCTCGGAGCCGATCGAACCGCCGGCGCCGGTGACCAGCACACGCTTGCCCTTGATGTACCCGGCGATCTCGTCGACCTTGATGTCCACCGGGCGGCGGCCGATGAGGTCCTCCACGGCGACGTCGCGGAAGTCGGAGAACCCGGCGGGGGCGGAGCCGCCGAGCATGTCCCGCAGCGGCGGCAGCACCAGCACCCGGATGTTCAGGCCGGCGACGGCGTCGGAAATGCGCCGCACCACGGACGCCTCGACGTTGGCGAAGGCCAGCACCAGGACCGTGGCGCGGGTGCGCCGGATGATGGCGGGAAGGTCTTCGCCGCGGCCCTGGACCTGGACGCCGGAGAGCCGGAGGTGCTTCTTGGCAGGATCGTCATCGATCAGGCCCACCGGGAAGTACGGGGACTCCGGATCTTGGATCATCCGGGTGAGGAGGGAGTTGCCGAGGAAGCCGGCGCCGTAGATGAGGGTGTTCTGCGCGCCGTCGCCGGGCCGGGTGCGGCTCTCGACGTACAGCCGCTTGGCGTAGCGGGCGGCACCCATGAAGAGGCAGGCGAACGGGAACGCGATCAGGCCGACGCTGCGGCCAATGTTGATGGCTTCGTAGAGCACCAGCAGGCTGGCGGTGATGGAGGCGGCGACGATCACGGTGACGAAGACCAGGGCCCGCGCCTCCTGGAAGCTTCCGAACGGGTAGCGGCCGCGGTAGAGGGCCAGGGCGTAGCCGGTCAGCACCTGGACGACGACGGCGATCGCCGCGATCACGGCGGCACCGGCGAACTGCTCGACGCGGATCCCCATCTCGTAGCGCAGCAGCAGGGCCAGGATCACGGCCACCACCCAGGACATGGAGTCCAGGATGAGCTGGATCCAGATCCAGAGGGCCGGCTTTTCGTCCCGGATCTGCTCGGATTCTCGAGGTTCAGATTTCGTAGTCAACAGAGTGTGCAACCGACTTCCAGTACTGCGGCGGCAAGGCGCCTGGGTCAAAAAAGTACCCGCGCGGGACTGTCGGACAGCGCGGAACCTAGAACGATACTAAGCCGTTTCGTTCCCGCGGCCCGCATCTGCGGGCAGCGGCGGCATGGGTTTCCAGGCCCGGTCGCGAAGGATTTCGCGCGATTCGCGCCATCCCTGCCAGAGCGCAGCGACCCCCGTGAGGGTGCGTTCGACGAGGACCAGGCGGGCGATTTCCTTGCCGAAGGTCAGCGCCGTTCCGGCCGCGAATCCTGCACGGTTGTACCGGCCGTGGGCCCGGAGGTACTGGGCGACGTGGCCGCGGTTGCGCATCACGTAGCGCCGGCTCAGGTCGGAGGAATCGTTGAGGTGGCGCAGGCCGAGGTCCACCTGGCGCTGCGCCCGCACCTTCCGGATCACGAACGCATTGACGTACACCACCGGCGTGCGCTGCGCGGCGAGCCAGCCGTAGACGGCGTCGTCCCAGGTGATGAAGAAGCGCGGATCGGGAAGGCCGATCTCGCGCGCCACGGACGCCCTGATCAGCATGCCCTCGAAGTTGCCCACGTTGGTGCGGAAGACGTCGGAGTGCTTGAACACGTCGCGGGATACCGGGAGGAAGACGCCGAGGGCGTCGACGAAGTGGTGCTGCCAGAAAAAGGGTTGGCCGTTGGCGTCGTAGCGGCGTCCCACGATGCATGAGTAGTCCGGCGTGAACCTCGCCAGCGCGTCGACAGCCCCGGGGAGGACCTCGACGTCGTCGTCCATCAGCCAGAGCCATTCGGCGCCGGCCGCCAGCGCGAGTTCGACGCCACGGGAGAAACCGCCGGCTCCCCCGGCGTTGGTCTCCAGCCGCTCGTACTGCAGGGGAAGGTCGCCCGCGGTCCTGGCCCGGTCGACCACCGCGGCGGTGCCGTCCGTGCTGGCGTTGTCGACGACGATGATTCCCTCGGGTTTCGTGTCGAGCCTGGCGAAGGAGTCCAGCAGGTTCGCCAGGAACTCCGCCCGGTTGTAGGTGACGACGACGGCGTAGAGCTTCTCCACGCCGCCTAGCCGTTCCGGGCCATCAGGTCCGCGGGTGCGCCGAAGCCCTTGCCCATGAACCCGGTGGAGTAGGCGCGGAACCAGTGTGCCAGCCCCTTCAGGTCACCGGCCTTCAGGAAGTAGTACGGGAAGCCGACCACGTCCGCGCCGAACCAGCGCAGGTTGCGGTATTTCCGGGTCAGGTAGCCACGGTTGCGGAAGTAGCAGTACCGCTTGAAGTTGCCTTCCGGAATGACCGGGGTGATGAAGCCGCCGAAGACCGGCTTCATCTCGGTCCAGGTGGCGGGGTGCTGGACGGCGACGGTGGCCAGGGTGCCGTACTTGAGCCCGGCCTTCTTGACCCGGGACAGGAAGTCGACCTCGTCGCCGCGGATGAAGAACTTCACGTCCGGAATGCCGATCGTGTAAAAGACCTCGGCGCGGATCAGGGCGCCGTTGAAGAAGTGGACCATGTCCGGCAGGTAGCCCATCGGGGCCAGGCGGGACCGGTCGTTGGTGAGCAGGCCGTTGATCCGGAAGTTGAAGGAGAGCCGGTTGGGATCGGCCGTGGCCGCGACCAGGGGGCTGATGATGTCCAGCCCGTGTTCGTCGGCGGCCTTGAGGAGCTCCTCGAGGCAGCTGGCGTCCTCCGGGTGCCCGTCGTCGTCCATCATCCAGATCCACTCCGCGCCGGAGGCCATGGCGGCCAGGATCGCGTAGGCGAAGCCGCCGGCTCCGCCGAGGTTCGCCTCGGAGCGCAGGTAGTTGATGTTGTCCATGCCCTGCTCGGCCACCAGCCGGTCGGCCGGGTCCGTGCCGGAGTCCACCAGGGCGATCGAGTGGATCGGGGCCGTCTGTGCGGCGAGGCCCTTCAGCAGCAGGGCGAGTTCCTCGTGGCGGTTGAAGGTGACGGCCGCGACGGCAACTTTGGGCTGCACTCTAGGCCTCCGGGGTTTCTGCGGGCGACTCGGCAGCCGGCTTGGCGGCGTCTTCCGCGGCCGCCGGTTGCTCGCCGGCCCCGAGCACGCCGGGCACCACCTCGCGGATCCGTTCCAGGCTGATGGCGCCCTGCCGGACCACGCGCAGCGGCAGCGACGTCGCGTCGATGATGGTCGACGGGGCGGACTCGGCCTCGCCGTCCACGGGACGGCGGCCGCCCTCAAGGTAGACCTCCACGGACTCGGCGAGCATCGCCTCGGCCTCGGCGGCGGTCTGCGCGGCAGGCCGGCCGGTGCGGTTGGCGGAGGAGACCGCCAGCGGCCCGGTCAGCGTGAGCAGGTCCTGGGCGACGTCGTCGGCCGGCAGGCGCAGCGCGACGGTGCCCTTGGTCTCCCCGAGATCCCAGTCGAGGGAGGGCTGGGCGTGCAGGATAAGGGTCAGGCCACCGGGCCAGAAGGCCTCGGCCAGTTTGCGGGCCTCCGCGGGAACCTCGGTGGCCAGGCCGTCGAGGGCATTCAGCCGCGGAATCAGGACCGGCGGCGGCATCTGCCGGCTGCGGCCCTTGGCGGCCAGCAGCAGGGTCACGGCCATCGGCGAGAAGGCGTCCGCGCCGATGCCGTACACCGTGTCGGTGGGCAGGACGACGCATTTGTTCTCGCGGATCGCCTTCTGGGCGTGTTCCAGTCCGGCCGCGCGTTGGGCCGCATCGTTGCAATCGTAGCTAGTGGTCACTGGCCTATCCTTTCATTCCGGGCTGGGCTTCGCGGTCCGCGCCGCCGGTGGGGCTTGCCAGGCGCCGGGCGCTGGTGGCCCGCTCCCGGCCATTGAGGTCAAGATGGGTGGTGATGCCGGTCCAGTGGCCGGTGGATTCCATCATCCGGGCGATCCAGCCGGCCTGCACCTCGGCGTGCTCCATCACGAAGTAGCCGCCGGGGACCAGCAGCCGCGCGGCGGACGCCGCGGCCGCCGCCGGGAGCTCCATGCCGTCCGCTCCCCCGCCGTACAGCGCCTCGGGCGGATCGTGCAGGGCCACCTCGGGTTCGTTGGGCACCGCCTCGGCCGGGATGTACGGCGGGTTGGACACGACGACGTCGAACGTTCCATCGTGCTCCGGCAGCGCGTCGCGCAGGTCGCCGCGGACCAGCCGGACCCCCAGTGGGAGCAGGTTCTTCGCCGCCCAGGCGTGCGCGAATTCGCTGTATTCGACCGCGTGCACCTCCGCGCCGGGGACCTCGTGCGCAATCGACCCGGCGATCGCCCCCGAGCCGGTGCCGAGGTCCGCCACCTTGGGCCTGGCGGGCCGGCCTGGCGCCGCCAGCCAATCGATGACCAACTGGACCACGGACTCGGTCTCCGGACGCGGGATGAAGACTCCGGGGCCGACGGCGAGTTCGAGGTAGCGGAAATGCGCCACCCCGGTGATGTGCTGCAGCGGGATCCGGCGCGCGCGTTCGGCCACAAGATCCGCGTACCCCTCCGGGGCCGGACTGTCGCCGAGCAGGAGGGCGCGGAGCCGCCCCGGCCCGACGCCCAGGAGGTGGCCCGCGAGGAGCTCCGCGTCGACCTTGGGGCTCGGCACGCCGGCGGCGGCCAGCACCGCCGTCGCCCCGCGGACGGCGTCGGCGAGGCTCTGTGCGGGATCAGGCGTCATCGTGGTCGGTCATCAGTCTCGTCGGATGGTCGCGCCGGGGCGCTAGTCGCCGATGGCGTCGAGGCGGGACTGTTCGTCCATCTCGATGGCGGACTGGATCACCGGTTCCAGGTCGCCGTTCATCACCTGGTCGAGGTTGTACGCCTTGTAGCCGGTGCGGTGGTCCGCGATCCGGTTTTCCGGGTAGTTGTAGGTGCGGATGCGCTCCGAGCGGTCCATGGTGCGGATCTGCGACTTGCGCTGCGCCGAGTTCTCGGCGTCGATCTGCTCCTGCTGGTGGGCCAGGATGCGGGCGCGGAGTACGCGCATGCCGGCCTCGCGGTTCTGCAGCTGGGATTTCTCGTTCTGCATCGCGACGACGATGCCGGTGGGAAGGTGGGTGATGCGCACCGCGGAGTCGGTGGTGTTCACAGACTGGCCACCCGGGCCGGAGGAACGGTAGACGTCGATCTTGAGGTCGTTCTGGTTGATTTCCAGTTCCTCGGGCTCGTCCACCTCGGGCAGCACCAGGACGCCGGCGGCGGAGGTGTGGATCCGGCCCTGGGATTCGGTGACGGGCACACGCTGGACGCGGTGGACGCCGCCTTCGAACTTAAGCCGGGCGAAGACGCCTTCGGCGGGGTCGTTGGAGTTGCCCTTGACGGCCATCTGGACGTCCTTGTAACCGCCCAGGTCCGACTCGGTGGCCGAGATGATCTCGGTCTTCCAGCCGCGGGATTCCGCGTAGCGGCTGTACATCCGCAGCAGGTCGGCGGCGAACAGGGCGGCCTCGTCGCCGCCTTCGCCGCCCTTGACCTCGAGGATCACGTTGCGGGCGTCGTCCGGGTCGCGCGGGATCAGCAGGCGGCGCAGCTTGGCGGCGGCCGTCTCAAGGGACTCCTCCAGCTCGGGCACCTCGGCCGCGAACTCGGGATCCTCGGCAGCCATCTCCTTCGCCGCGGCCAGGTCATCGTTGAGTGCCTCCCAGCGGTGGTAGGCCTCCACGATGCCGTTCAGCTGCGCGGACCGCCGCCCCAGCTTCCGGGCCAGCTTCTGGTCGGCATACACAGCAGGATCCCCGAGCTGCGCCTGGATAGCAGCGTGCTCATCCAACAGCCCCTGTACGGACTCAAACATTTCAAAACCTCTTTCGACTTCTACAAGTCTAGTAACGCGACGACAAAGGTGGGAAAACAGCGAAGCCGTTCGGTTTCTGCCGCCCCGGGAGTGGCATCGGGCCTGTCGGAGCCGGGTGGCTTGCGATCG
>NZ_JBFBKP010000032.1:0-45329 GCF_040702285.1 Arthrobacter sp. NPDC080086 | reverse complement strand
GGCCGCTGGGCGGCCGGGACCTGCCGGATCACGGGGTTGGTGCCGGTGGCGGGGTTGCCGAAGCGCTCGTCGGCGGCTTCGGCGGCCTGGGCCCAGGAGCTGCTCCGGACCGGCGCCGGGCGGGCCGGCGCGGTCGCGTCGTCGGAGGCGCGGGGGTTGATGACCGGCATGGTTCCTGTCCGGGCAGCGAAGTCGTCGTTATCGCCGCGACGAAGGTCGCGGCGGCGCCGGAGTTCAGGCTGTCCTGAGTTTTCAGCAGTGGCAGCTGAGTTGTCTTCCACCGGTTCGGGCATAAGTTGGTTTCTCCCCCAGGACCCGCAGCGGTGACCGTTGCGGCGCGTGTTGGAACTTCTTTCAAGGACCCAGTCTAGGTGCAGTAGTGCGCACCCTTATCTTCTGTCACTGCAGGACGGCCCAAACCGGCGCCGCGGAGGCTAGTGGTGGGCGCGGGTTTCCTGCAGCCGGCGGATGAACCAGCGCGACTGTTCGGGGCCGTAGGGCAGGATCGGGATGGCCTTGGTGGCGTCGTTGGGAGTCTCCCGGGTGGCCTGGGTAGCCTGCCGCACCGCGGTGCTCATGGTGTTCGCCATGGTCTTCACGAACTGGTCGCTGCAGGGTTCCCCGTGGCCCGGGATCAGGAACTCGTAGCGGTGCCGCAGGGCCGAGATGTGCCGCAGAGCGTCCGCCCATTCCTCGGGGTAGGAGTCCTCGAAGGACGGGTGGGCGCCCTGTTCCACCAGGTCGCCCGCGAAGAGGGTGGTGGACGTGCCCACCAGCAGGTCGCCGTCGGTGTGGCCGCGGCCCAGGAAGAACAGGGTGGCGCTTTGGCCGCCCAGATCCACCAGAACGGGCTGGTCCTTCACGATCGCGTTCGGCACCACCAGTTCCACGGCGCCGCCCTCGGCGGCCGCCATCTCCGGTTCGGCGGCCGCGACGAGCCGGCGCTGGGCGTCCCCGTTCTCCTCGATCTCGGCCGCGCAGTTCTCGTGCGCCCAGAACTCGGTCACGCCGTCGTCCGCGAACACGGCGTTGCCGAAGAAGTGGTCGTAGTGGGCGTGCGTGTTGACCACCACCAGCGGCAGGTCCGTCTTTTCACGGACGGCGTCCAGGATTTCACGGCCCTGCCGGGGCCCGCCGCCGGTATCGATCACCATGGCACGTTCGGTGCCCACAATCAGACCCGTGTTGAGCAGCGATCCTTCGGTGGTCAGAACGTAGTTGTCCTGGCCGACTTCGAGCCATCGTGACATGAAATCTCCGTAGTCCGACGCTTGGCCGGCGTGGTTGGTGCGATGTTCAGGGCTCGATTCTACCCACCGGCGCTTAGAGATCCGCCAGCACGGCTCCCGGGTTTTCGATCGCGTCCGCGACGTAGCGCAGGAAGCCGCCCGCGGTGCCGCCGTCGCAGACCCGGTGGTCGAAGGTCAGCGTGAGCTCGGTGACCTTACGGACGGCGAGCTCCCCGTTGACCACCCAGGGCTTGTCGATAATCCGGCCCACGCCAAGGATCGCCACCTCGGGGTGGTTGATGATCGCCGCGGAGCCGTCGACGCCGAAGACGCCGTAGTTGTTCAGCGTGAAGGTGCCGCTGCCCAGTTCCGCGGGGGTGGCCTTGCCCTCGCGGACGACGGCGGTGAGCCGGCGGATCTCGGCGTCCAGCCCGCGGGCGCTGAGCTTGTCGGCGTTCCGGATGGACGGGACCATCAGGCCGCGGTCCGTCTGCGCGGCGAACCCGAGGTTGACGCCGTCGAACGCCACGATCTCCTGGCCGGTTCCGCCGTCGGCGTCGCCGGTGGTGACGATCCGGGTGTTCAGCTCCGGGTATTTCCTGAGCCCGGCGGTGACGAACCGGGCGATGAAGGCGAGGAGGCCAGGGGTGTGGTGCGGGTCGGCCTTCTTGAGGCCGGCGCGCAGCTCGACCAGCGCGGTCGCGTCCACGTCCACCCAGACGGTGGCCTCCGGGATTTCCGAACGGCTGCGGCTCATGTTCGCGGCGACGGCCTTGCGCACGCCGCGCACCGGCGTCCGGCCGGTGATGCCGAGCCCGGTCCGGGAGTCGGTCCCGCCGGCGGAGGTAGTTTCCGGTGTTGAGACCGGTGCGGTCTGCGGTGCGGTCACGGGCTGCTCTTCGGCCGGCGCAGGCTTGATGGCCGCCTCGACGTCGCGCCGCATGATCATCCCGCTGGTCCCGGAACCTTGGAGTCCCCCCAAATCAACCCCATGGTCCCGGGCCATCCGCCGCACCAGCGGGGAAATCACTGCCCCCAGCTTCCCGGGCACCCGGGTCCGCATGAGGATCAGCTCATCGGCGGCCTTCTCGGCCTCCGAAACCTGAACGGCCCCGGCATCGGCCCCGGAGGCCCGCTTCGGAGCCCGCGTCCGCCGGGCCACCCCATGCCCGCCCGGCGTCCCGTACCCAATGAGCACGTTCCCGGACCCGGCCTTCTCCTCCTCGCGGTAGGCCTCGGCGGCAGCGGCGGAAGGTGAGTCGCTTGAGGACGTCAAGGCGACGTCCCCGCCCGACCCAGCCGGCGCGGATGATGCCGCCCCGGGAGTGGCATTGGGCCTGTCGGAGCCGGGCGGCATGCTGCTTGCAGCAATGCCCCCCGGCGAAGGGGCGGGGGCGGCATCATCCGTGGCGGCCCCACGGGCCGAAACGGAAGCAGCACCCACGGGAGTCACGGAAATCAGCGGCTTCCCGACGTCGAGCGTCTGGCCGGGCTCGCCGTGCAGCACGGCGACGGTGCCGGCGTACGGCGAGGGGACCTCGACCATGGACTTGGCGGTCTCCACCTCGGCGATGGGCTGGTCGACGCGGATTTCGTCACCGACGGCGACGAGCCAGTTGACCAGTTCGGCTTCGGTGAGGCCTTCGCCGAGGTCGGGCAGGAGAAATACTTTCGGTTCGCTCATGGTCAGTCTTCCCACTGGAGGTCGTCGACGGCGTCGAGGATGCGGTCCACACCGGGCAGGTAGTAGTGCTCGAGTTTGGGCGCCGGGTAGGGAACGTCGAAACCGGTGACGCGCCGGATCGGGGCGGCGAGGTGGTGGAAGCAGCGTTCCTGGACCCGGGCCACGATCTCGGAGGCGACGGAGGCAAAGCCGTGGGCCTCGGCGATGACGACGGCGCGGCCGGTCTTGCGGACGGAGGCGGCGACGGTCTCGTCGTCGAACGGGACGATCGACCGGACATCGATCACCTCGAGGGAGCGGCCCTCTTCGGCGGCGGCCGCGGCTGCGGCGAGCGCGGTGGGGACCGAGGGGCCGTAGGCGATCAGGGTGGCGTCGGTGCCGGGGCGGGCGACGGCGGCGCGGCCCTCGGAGGAGGTGCCGCGTGCGGCGTTGGCGTCGTGTTCGGCCCGGAGCGCACCCAGATCCACCTGGTCCTTGGACCAGTAGAGCTTCTTGGGCTCCATGAACATGACCGGGTCGTCGGAGTCGATGGCCTCGCGGAGCATCCG
Source organism: Arthrobacter sp. NPDC080086 (assembly GCF_040702285.1). Classification (NCBI taxonomy): domain Bacteria; kingdom Bacillati; phylum Actinomycetota; class Actinomycetes; order Micrococcales; family Micrococcaceae; genus Arthrobacter; species Arthrobacter sp. NPDC080086. Next base: position 41,868 of record NZ_JBFBKP010000032.1, on the reverse strand, counting down.
GTAGCCGTCGGCCACCGTGGCGGGGGTGTAGACCTTGAGGCCCGCGGTGTGGGCGTAATAGGCCTCGGAGGAGTCGCAGTGGTGCTCGACGCCGCCGATGCCGCCGGCGTAGGGCACCCGGATCACGATGGGCAGCTTCAGGGCACCCTTGGTGCGGTTGTGCATCTTGGCGACGTGGCTGACGATCTGCTCAAAGGCCGGGTAGGCGAAGGCGTCGAACTGCATCTCGATGACGGGACGCATGCCGTTCATCGCCATGCCAACGGCCATGCCCACGATCCCGGATTCGGCCAGCGGGGTGTCGAAGCAGCGGTTCTGCCCGAAGGTGGCCGTCAGCCCGTCGGTGATGCGGAAGACGCCGCCGAGCATGCCGACGTCCTCGCCGAAGACCAGAACGGAGTCGTCGGCGCGCATGGCGTCGGCCATGGCGGTGTTCAGGGCCTTGGCCAGCGTGAGGGGCTGGGGCCCGGTCTGCTCCGCTTCAACCGCGGCCTTCGCGGCGGCGCGGGCGGTGGCGGCGCTGACGTTGCCGTTGGCCTCGGAGGAGGTGGTGACGGTGGGGCTCATCGTGCGGACTCCTCGGAGGTTGCTGCGGCGTCGCGGGCCAGCTCGTCGGCGAGCTGCGCGGACTGTTCCTTCAGTTGCGGGGTGGGGGTGGAGAAGACGTAGGAGAAGAGGTCCTGCGGGTTCACCGGGACGTCCTCCCCCAGGCCCTCGCGGAGCTGGGCGGCGACCGCCTCGGCGCGGTCGACGATCCGGGCGGCCCCGGCGTCGTCAAGCAGTTCGCGCTCCGTCAGGTAGGTCCGCATCCGGGTGAGCGGGTCCTTGGCCAGCCATTCGGCCACCTCACTGTCCTGGCGGTACCGGGTGGCGTCGTCGGCGTTGGTGTGGGCCTGCATGCGGTAGGTGTGGGCCTCCACCAGCAGCGGGCCGGAGCCTTCGCGGGCCAGCTTCACGGCCCGGCCCAGCACGGCGAGCAGCGCCACCAGGTCGTTGCCGTCCACGCGCTCGCCGGCCATGCCGTAGCCCACGGCCTTGTGCGCGAGCGACGGCGCCACCGACTGGTGCGCCAGCGGCACGGAGATGGCGTACTGGTTGTTCTGGACGAAGAAGATCACCGGAAGGTGGAAGACGGCGGCGAAGTTCAGGGCCTCGTGGAAGTCCCCCTCGCTGGTGGCGCCGTCGCCGCACATGGCGAGGACCACGGTGTCCTCGCCGCGCAGCTTGGCCGCGTGGGCGACGCCGACGGCGTGCAGCAACTGGGTGGTCAGCGGCGTGCACTGGATCCCGACCTTGTGCCTGGCCGGATCGTAGCCGCCGTGCCAGTCGCCGCGGAACAGCGTCATGGTCTGGACGGGGTCCACGCCGCGGGCCATCACGGCCACGGAGTCGCGGTAGGTGGGGAAGATCCAGTCGCCCTCGGCGAGGCAGAGGGCGGCTGCCACCTGGCAGGCTTCCTGGCCGTGGCTGGAGGGGTAGACGGCCATCCGGCCCTGCCGGACCAGGGCGGAGTTCTGGTCGTTGACCCGGCGTCCGACGACGAGCTCTTCGTAGGCAGCGAGCAACTCCGCATCGCCGGGGAGTCCGTATTCGTGGCCGGGCTGCGCGCCCTGTTCGGTGTGCGCGTTCGGCGTCCCGTCCGGGCTCACCATCTGGATCGGGTGCCGGGCGGGCAGCATGTAATCCTCGACCGTGATCCCGAACTTGCGTACCGCCTCGCTGGCGGCGCTGCCCTGCCGGGTCTCGGATTCCTGTGTAGCGGAGTCCGCGGAGATCGTCATTGGTCCGTCCTTCTGTAGCCACTATTCGCACCAAGTATGCTTCCAAGGGCGCTTTCGTATCCACACCCGGGCGTAATCGTGGAGACTTAATCCCAAACGGCTTACTCTTGAAGACAAATCGTAAGTGTGAGCTGGGTTACCGGCGGGAGTTGAAGACAAATGGCAGGAACCGAATCGGAGCAGGCGGTGCCGCTGGACGAGGTGGACCGGAGCATCATCGCCGAGTTGACCCGGGACGGGCGCATGTCCGTGACCCAAGTGGCCGAAAACGTGCACATTTCCCGGGCCCACGCCTATTCGCGCATCTCCCGCCTGACCGGAGAGGGCGTGCTGACCAAGTTCACGGCCCTGGTGGACCCCATCAAGGCCGGACTGAAGTCCTCCGCCTACGTGACGCTCAAGGTGCGGCAGCACTCCTGGCGGGAGCTCCGCGAGCTGCTGCGGGCCATCCCGGAGGTTCACCACATCGCGTTGGTTGGCGGGGACTTCGACGTCATCCTGCTGGTGCGGGCCGTGGACAACGTGGATTTGCGCCGGGTGATCTTCGACCAGCTGCAGTCCATGCCGGGGGTGCTGGACACCCAGACGTTCCTGGTCTTCGAGGACCTGGACACACGCTGACGCAGGAAGTGGTGGGAATCGCCGGCGGCCCGGGTCAGCCCTTGAAAACCGGGCTTCGTTTCTCCTGGAAGGCCAGGAAGCCCTCGGCGTAGTCCTCGCTCTTGCAGAGCCGGGCCTGCTCGGAATTCTCCTCCGCCATGGACTGCCAGAGACCCAGCCGCTGATCGCGGATGTGGGCCACCAGCTCCTTGCTGGCGGTGAAGGCGCCGGTGGGCCCGGCGGCGACCTTGGCAACGATGCCGCGGGTGGTTTCCAGCAGCTCCTCCGCCGGGAGCGCCCGGCTGAAGAGCCCCTGCGCCACCGCCTCGGTCCCGGAGATCAGCTCGGCGGTGTAGATCAGGTCCAGGGTGCGGTGCATCCCCAGCCGTTCGGTGAAGTACCAGTGCCCGCCGGAGTCCAGCGTGGCGCCAAGCTTGGCAAACGGCGAGCCGAACTTCGCATTCTCCGCCACGTACACCACGTCCGAGGCGAGCAGCAGTCCCAGTCCCACCCCCAGGCAGGCGCCCTGCGCTGCGGCGAAGGTGGGCGCCGGGAAGGCGCTCATCTTCTCCATCAGCGGCTGCACCAGGCCGCCGAGATAGGCCTCGGCGTCGTCGTTCGCGGGAGTAACGCCGGCGATGTCCCGGCCCGCGCAGAATGCCCGGCCCTCGCCGCGAAGCAGCAGCGCCCGCACCTCGCCGCGCGCGGCGGCGGCCGCGGCGTCGTCGTAGGCCCGGTCCAGGTCCCGCAGTGCCTGCTCGTCGAGTGAGTTCAGCTTCTGCGGGGCGTCCAGGACGATCTCGGCGACGCCGTCGGCGATGGTCAGGGAAATCATGCGGCTCCTAGGCATGGAAGGGCAGACGGGGAAATGTGGCGGGTTTAGACGTCGAAGTCGACGGTGACACTGGGGGTGGTGGGGTGCGACTGGCAGGTCAGCACGTACCCCTTATCCAGTTCGTCCTGTTCCAGCGCGTAGTTCTCGTCCATCGTGACGGACCCCGTGACCACTTTGGCCCGGCAGGTGCCGCAGACGCCGCCGGCGCAGGCGAAGGGGACATCCGGTCGGACCCGGAGCGCGGCGTTGAGGATGGACTCCCGGGCGTGGGTGGGGCTGGCCACCTCGCCCTGCAGCCCGTCGAGGGTGAAGGTGATCTTGTAGGTTTCCTGGGATTCGTCGGCCACCACCGGCCGGCCAATGTTGCCCTCAGGACGGTCCGGCTTGCCGGAGGTGAACAGCTCGAAGCGGATGTGCTCGGGCTTGACCCCGCGGGCGGCGAGGGTGTCGCGGCACAGCTGTACCAGTTCGAACGGGCCGCAGAGGAACCATTCGTCCACGTCGTCGGCGTGGATGGCGGTGCCCAGCAGCGCCTCGAGCTTCTCGGCATCAATCCGGCCACTGAGCAGCGGGGCGATCCGCTGCTCGCGGGAGAGCACGTGGTGCAGGGCCAGCCGGGACGGGTACTTGTCCTTGAGGTCCGCGAGTTCCTCCAGGAACATCACGTCCATGGCCGCCTTGTTGGCGTAGATCAGGTCGAACCGGGTGTCCGGGTGCGCGGCCAGCAGGGTCCGGGCGATAGCGATCACGGGGGTGATGCCGGAGCCGGCGGCGATCGCCACGAAGTTCCCGGCCTCGCCGGCGAGCTCGGTTTCCAGCTCCTGCGGACGGTTCATGGACGTCATGAGGTTTTGTTCTTGGCCGTCCCGGCCGTGCTTTGAGACGAACGCGCCCATCGGGCTCATCACGTCCAGCACGTCCCCGGCCTTGAGCTCGGCATTGGCCCAGGTGGAGAACAGGCCGCCCAAGTCCTTCTTGATGGCCACGCGGATCTCGCTGCTGCCGTCCGCGAAGCTGCGCGGCTCCGCGCAGATCGAGTAGCTGCGGCGGATCTCGAGCGGTTCCCCGGCGGCGTCCGGAAGTGTGGTGCGCAGGGCAACGTACTGTCCGGGCAGGTAGTCGAACTGGCCGGCGAGTTCGGCCGGGACGGCGAAGGTGACCTCGATCGCGTCGTCGGTGAGCCTGCGGACCTGGTCCACGGTCAGCGGGTGGAAGGACGCACGACGGCGGCCGGTGGCTGCCGCCGTCTCGGCGGCGGTCTGGCGGACAACGGTCATGGTTGCACCTGTTCCTTACAAGACTTTGAAGTAATCGAACGGTTCCTTACAGTCCAGGCAGACGTAGAGCGCCTTGCAGGAGGTGGAACCGAAGCGGGTGAGTTCCTTGGTGTGCAGCGAGGAACACTGCGGGCATTTCACGGCCAGGCTCAGCCGGACCGGGCCGGAGTGGCCGCCGGCGCGGGAATGGCCGGAGGGCGGGGCGATGCCATACTGCTCCAGCTTGGCCTTGCCCTCCTCGCTCATCCAGTCGGTGGTCCAGGCCGGGGACAGCACCAGGTCCACGTCGACGCGCGGGTAGCCGGCGGCGTGGAAGGCCGCGGTGAGGTCGTCACGGATGGTGTCCATGGCCGGGCAACCCGAGTAGGTGGGCGTGATGGTGACCCGTACCGCCGGGACCATGCCGCCGTCGCCCGCGTCCGGTTCCTTCGCCACTTCGACATCCCGGAGGATGCCGAGATCGGCGATGGTCAGGACGGGGATTTCGGGATCGCAGACGGTCGCGGCAAGGTCCCAGGCCTTCTGCTCCGCGGACTTCGGGCTGGGGGCAGCGTCCGCCGTCGGGTGGCTGAGGTACATCTCGGCCATGGTTACCAGCTCGCTCCGGGATGCTCGCGGGCCAGGACCTGCATCTCGGCGAGCAGGTAGCCCAGATGTTCGGAGTGCAGGCCGCGGCGGCCGCCACCGGGGGCGGGCTGGACCTTCGGGACCTCGAGCTCGGCCTCGGCCAGTACCTCTCCGGTCAGCCGGTCGAAGTCGGCGCGCAGGCTGGAGGGCTGGACGGCGACGCCGGCGTCGCTGAGCCGGCCGGTGAGTTCGTCGTCGCGGAACAGTTCGTCAACGTAGGGCCAGACCACGGCCAGGCCATGGATCATCCGGGCCCGGGATTCCTCCGTGCCGAGGGCCAGGCGCAGCACCCACTGGGCGCTGTGGTCCCGGTGGTAGTCGACTTCCTTGACCGCCTTCGCGGCGATGCCGGCGATCATGGCGTCGCTGGACTGGGCGAGCCGGCGGTAGAGCTCGAACTGGTAGTAGCTGACGGCGAACTGCCGGGCGATGGTGACGGCGAAGTCGCCGTTGGGCTGTTCGAAGAGCTGCACGGAGCGGAACTCGTGCTCGCGGCGGAAGTAGGCCAGGTCGTCCTCGCTGCGGCCGTCCAGGCCGCCGGCATAGGTCAGGAAGGAACGGGCGTGGCCCAACTGGTCCAGGGCGATGTTGCCCAGGGCGATGTCCTCTTCCAGCTCGGGAGCGCGGGAGATCCAGTGGCTCAGGCGCTGGGCGAGGATCAGGGCGTCGTCGCCCAGGCGCAGGGCCAGCTCGGCGGCATCCGCGTCCGGTGTGGCGGTGCCGCGGCTGACGGCGAGGGCGATGTCCTCGGGGCGGAGCGCGTTGCCGGGGGTGATGCGGGTCGCGCTAGCCATGCCGTCGCCGCCCGCGCCCGCACCCGCGACGCCGACGGAGATTTCTCCGTGGCCGACTGATTCTTCCGCAGGGGCGGGCGATGCCAGGGCGTTGGTGGCTGCTTCGGGGGTGCTCACAGGTGCTTCACGCCCTCGCTCTTGGTGTAGTAGGTGGCGTGCCGGTAGTCCTTGCCCTGGGGGGACTCGAAGAAGGAGCCCTTGGCGTCCGGATCGGAGGAGGCGATGGCCTCGGCCGGGACCACCCAGATGGAGACGCCCTCGTTGCGGCGGGTGTAGAGGTCGCGGGCGTTGCGCAGCGCCATCGCCGCGTCCGGGGCGTGCAGGGATCCCGCGTGGACGTGGGACAGTCCGCGGCTGGAGCGGACGAAGACTTCCCAGATCGGCCAGACGTTGCCTGCGTGGGGTTCGGGCGTTGTCATGCTGCGGCTTCCTTCTCTGCGTTCTTCTTTGCCTGCTTCTCGGCGTAGGCCGCTGCGGCCTCGCGCACCCAGGCGCCGTTCTGGTGGGCTTCGCGGCGCCGTTCCAGGCGCTGGGCGTTGCACTGGCCGCGGCCGGCGATGACCTCGTGGAATTCATCCCAGTCCAGCGGGCCGTGTTCCCATTTCTTCGTTTCCTCGTTGAAACGGATGTCCTTGTCCGGCAGGGTCAGGCCCAGGACCTTGACCTGCTCCATCATCATGCCGACGAAGCGGTTGCGGAGTTCGTCGTTGCTGAAGCGCTTGATGTTCCAGGCCATGGACTGCTTGGAGTTGGGCGAATCGTCGTCCGGCGGGCCGAACATCATCAGGGCCGGGGCGTACCAGCGGTTCACGGCGTCCTGGGCCATCTGCTTCTGCGCGGGGGTGCCGTGGGAGAGTTCCAGCAGGATCTCGAATCCCTGGCGCTGGTGGAAGGACTCCTCCTTGCAGACCCGGACCATGGCGCGGCCGTAGGGTCCGTAGGAGGCGCGGCAGAGCGGGACCTGGTTGGCGATTGCGGCGCCGTCGACCATCCAGCCGATCGCGCCCATGTCCGCCCAGGTGCGGGCGGGGTAGTTGAAGATGGAGGAGTACTTGGCCTTGCCGTCCATCAGGTCCTGCATCATCTGGTCCCGCGGCTGGCCGAGGGTCTCGGCGGCGGAGTACAGGTAGAGCCCGTGGCCGGCCTCATCCTGGACCTTGGCCATCAGGATGGACTTGCGCTTCAGGCTGGGGGCGCGGGTGATCCAGTTCGCCTCCGGCTGCATGCCGATGATTTCGGAGTGCGCGTGCTGGGAGATCTGCCGCACCAGGGTCTTGCGGTACGCCGCCGGCATCCAGTCGCGGGGCTCGATCCGGGAATCGTCCGCCATCACCTTGTCGAAGTAGGCCTGGCCTTCGGCATCACGGCGGGCCGCGTCCTCGGGGCTCATTTCGTGCCGGCTCTCGAGCCGTGAATCGTGCCGTGCCGGCGAGGGCTCGGCGGGCACTGACTGCAGGGTCTGCGATGCCATGGTTGCTCCTATGCGTTTCCGATAAATAATTACCGACCGTTCGTTCAGGATATGCGGAAGGTTCGGAGCGCGTCAAGCACCGGGCGACGCGGCGCAGGCGTGTTTCCGGGCCGGGCCGGGACCCGGTGGTAGCGTCTGCTCCACGCGGACCGGCAGTGCGCCCGGGCCGTGAGGACCACTCCGGGGCGCCGGCAACGGGCCGCGGTGGAAGGGGGCGACGTGAACGACGATGTTCAAGGCGGACAGGGAAATCGGCCCGGCAGTACAGGTGGGGCCGGCGGCGCAGCTGCGGCCGGCGCCGGAACGGATGCGGGCCTTCGACGGCGCCGCGACCTGCTGATCGCCGCCGCGGCCCTCCTGGTGGTGATAGTGGCGGTGGCCGCCATCTGGTTGGGGCGCCCCCAACCCGAGCCTGTCCGGCCCGCCGCGCAGCCGACCCCCACGCCGTCGCCGTCGGCCTCCCCCAGCCCTACCCCCTCCCCCACTCCCACGCCGGAGCCGCCGGCGACCGACCTCAACCTCCTGATCATCGGCAGCGACAGCCGGGTCAACGCCCGTGCGGACGCGGTCGCGGGCGCGCCGTCGGACCAGCGCGGCGACGCCCTGATCTTCGTCCACCTGCCCGCGGACCGGCAGCACGTCTACGGCATCTCCATCATGCGCGACCTCTGGGTGGACATCCCGGACCACGGCCAGGCCAAGGTCAACGCGGCCCTGGAACTCGGCGGCATCGGCCTGCAGACCAGGACGGTCGAGGCCCTGCTGCAGACCCACATCGACCACACCGTGATGGCCGACTTCGAAGGGTTCGCCGCCCTGGCGGACGCCGTCGGCGGCATCGACGTGGACGTGACGCTGCCGTTCACCTCCACCCTGGAATCCGGCCACACGTTCACACCCGGGATCAACCACCTCACCGGCCCGCAGGCCCTGGACTTCGTCCGCGAGCGCAAAGCCTTCGCCGACGGCGACTACCAGCGGGTCCGGGACCAGCAGACCTTCCTCAAGGCGGTCCTCGCCAAGGCGGTGGGCAGCGGCGCCCTGGCGGACCGGGCCACGGCGCGCGCCTTCGTCACAGGCGTCCTGCCGCACGTCTCGGTCACCCCGGGACTCACTCTGGACACCCTGGAACGGCTCTCCTACAGCATGCGTGGCACCTCGCCCGGGAACGCCGCCTTCTTCACGCTGCCGACGGCGGGAATAGGCACCAGCACGGACGGGCAGTCGATCGTGCTGCAGGACCCGGCGGCCACCGCCGAGGTGGCTGCCGCCCTGGCGGCCGGGACCCTGCCTGACTACATCGCCGCGCACGGTTTGCAGAACGGGAACTGACACCGGTCACGGGTAGATTGGGTCCATGACTGAGACTCCCGCCGCCGGCAGCCCGTCCGCCCCCGCCCAGGCCGCTCCGCAGCCGCCCGTCGCCCGGAAGCTTCCAACGCTCCGCACCCACCACGGGGATGTGTTCGAGGACAACTACGAGTGGCTGCGGGACAAGGAATCCGCCGAGGTCGTGGAGCTGCTGAAGGCCGAAAACGCCTACCAGGAGGCCGTCACCGCGCACCAGGAGCCGCTGCGCCAAGCCATCTTCGAGGAGATCAAGGGCCGGACCCAGGAGACGGACCTCTCGGTACCCAACCGCAAGGACGGCTGGTGGTACTACACCCGCTCGGTCGAGGGCAAGGAATACGGCATCCAGTGCCGCGTCCGCGCCCAGGACAGCGGCGACCCGGTAGCGGACTGGACGCCGCCCGCCGTCGAGGTCGGCGTCGACATCCCCGGCGAGGAGGTCCTGCTCGACGGCAACATCGAGGCCGAGGGCAAGCCGTTCTTCTCCATCGGCGGCGCCGCCGTGACCATCGACGGGAATCTCTACGCCTACGCCGTGGACAACGCCGGCGACGAACGCTTCACGCTGCGGATCAAGGACCTGCGGACCGGCGAACTGCTGCCGGACGTGATCGAGAATGTCTTCTACGGGCTCTCCTTCTCCTCCGACGGCACCCGGATCTTTTACACCGTGGTGGATGCCTCCTGGCGGCCCTACCAGGTCAAGGCCCACGTCCTCGGCACCCCCGTGGCGGAGGACGAGGTGATCTACCAAGAGGACGACGTCGCCATGTGGCTCGGTTTCGAGCTCTCCGCGGACCGCCGCCACCTGGTCCTGGGCATCGGCTGCTCCGAGTTCAGCGAGACCCGTCTGCTGCGCTTCGATGACCCCGGCGCCGGTCTCACCACCGTCATCTCCCGCGACGAGCGCATCCTCTACGAGGCCGAGCCGTTCCTGCTCGCCGACGCCTCCGGCGCCCCGCGCGAGACCATCCTGCTGACCCACAACAAGGACGCCATCAACTCCATGGTGTCCCTGGTGGACGCGGCCGAGCTCGCCAAGCCGGTCGCGGAGCAGCACTGGCAGACCGTCGTCGCCCACTCCGACGATGTCCGCGTCAACGGCGCCGGCGTCACCGCCACCCACCTGGTGCTCTCGATCCGTAAGGACACGATCGAACGCGTTCAGGTGGTGCCGCTGGCCGGGCTCGGTACGCCGGAGCAGGCGCCGGCCGTGGAACCGGCCTTCGACGAGGAGCTCTACACCGCCGGAGTCTCTGGCTCGGACTACGAGGCGCCGGTGATCCGGATGGGCTACACGTCCTACTTCACCCCCTCCCGCGTCTACGATTTCGTCCTGCCGACGCCCGAACGCCCCGCCGGCGAGCTGCTGCTGCGCAAGGAAAGCCCGGTGCTGGGCGGCTACTCCGCCGCCGACTACGTCGCCACCCGGGAATGGGCGGAGGCCTCCGACGGCACCCGGATCCCGCTCTCGGTGTTGCGGCACGCCTCCGTGGCGAGGGATTCCAGCGCGGCCGGCCTGGTGTACGGCTACGGCTCCTACGAGATGAGCATGGACCCCGGCTTCGGGATCGCCCGGCTCTCGCTCCTGGACCGCGGGATCGTGTTCGTGATTGCGCACATCCGCGGCGGCGGCGAGCTGGGGCGGCACTGGTACGACGACGGCAAGAAGTTGCACAAGAAGAACACGTTCACGGATTTCATCGCGGCCACGGATTGGCTGGCCGGCTCCGGCTGGGTGGACCCGGCCCGGATCGCGGCGATGGGCGGATCGGCCGGCGGACTACTGATGGGCGCCGTCGCGAACCTGGCGCCGGAGAAGTACGCCGCCATCGTCGCCGCCGTCCCGTTCGTGGACGCGCTGACCACCATCCTGGACCCGGAGCTGCCGCTCTCGGCCCTGGAGTGGGAGGAGTGGGGCAACCCGATCACGGACCCCGAGGTGTACGCGTACATGAAGTCGTACACGCCGTATGAGAACGTCCGTGCCGCGGCGTACCCGAAGATCGCGGCCGTGACCTCGTTCAACGACACCCGGGTGCTCTACGTTGAGCCGGCCAAGTGGGTGCAGCGGCTGCGTGAGGTGAACACCGGCAGTGAGCCGATCGTGATGAAGATCGAGATGGACGGCGGCCACGGCGGCGCGTCCGGCCGGTACGTGCAGTGGAAGGAACGGGCCTGGGACTACGCATTCGTGGCGGACTCCCTCGGCGCCACGGAACTGCTGCCGGGGGCCGGGCTGAAGTAACCCGGCCGGGGTGGTGCGTTATTTGCTAATCATGCTTACTATTGAGCGGCGTTAGGTGCCTTGGGGACACTGCCCGCTGGGGGCAGCAGAACGGGCGCCGGAAAATGGAGCCAATCGTGAGCATGGAATCTGCCGCCAACGGACTGTCCGATGAGGAACTGATGGCCGAGGGCGCCACCGCGCTGCCTGACAAGGAAGTCGCCTCCGTCCTGGACCTCAATGCCGACCTCAACCTTGGCATTAGTGCCGCGGCCCCGATCGACCTCGGCGTCGCGGCCAACGCCAACGTCGCCGCCCCGATCGACGCAGCCGCCTCCGCGAACGTCCTCTCCTTCGGCTCCGGGTCCCAGGCTCTGGCCGATCAGGGCACCCTGATTACCCAGGGCATCACCGGCGACGCCACCGCGCACTCCGTGCAGGACAGCGGGATCGACCAGGGTACCGCCACCCCCACCGACGGAACCGCCACCACGGGCACGACAGACCCCGCCGGCACCACCGCCGCCACGGACCCGACCACCACCACGACGGCCGACCCGACCGCGGCCGGCGCCCTGAACGGCAACTTGCTCAACGTCGACGTCAACCTCGACGCGAACGCCGGCATCGCCGCCCCGATCGACGCCGCTGTCGCCGCCAACATCGGCTCGATCGACAGCAACGCGACCGCCGTCGCCCAGCAGGACGCCATCATCAACCAGGACATCAACGGCAATGCCACGGCCGGGGCCGAGCAGCAGTCCACCCTGAAGCAGTAATCGGTCCATGACTAGCGTGCAGGGCGGGCCGTCCACCCAGGACGGCCCGCCGGCTCCTGCCCCCGGCCCTTCCCCTTCCGCCGGTACCCTTCCGCCGCCAGCGCTGGCCGACGGCGTACAGCTCCTGGGCGAAACCAAGGGCTCCGGATATAAGCAGGCCCCTTCCCTGGTCCGGCGTGCCGACGGCCAGACCATCCAGCTGACCAGACTCCTCTACCTGGTGCTTGAGGCCGTGGACGGCCGACGCGGTCTCGAGGAGATCGCCGCCCACGCCGGGACGGCCGCGGGCAAACCGATCAGCGCTGCCAACGTGCGGACCCTGGTCGATCAGCAACTGCTGCCGCTGGGGCTGTTGCGGCTGGCGGACGGCTCGCAGCCGGAGGTCCGCAAGGCCAACCCGCTGCTGGGCATGCGGTTCCGCTATTCGGTGACGGACCCCGAACGCACCCGGAAGATCACGGCACCCTTTGCCACCCTCTTCAACCCGCTGATCGTCGTGGCGGTGACCGCCGCCTTCCTGGCGATCTGCTGGTGGCTCCTCATGGTCAAGGGCCTCGCCTCGGCCACGCACGAGGCCTTCGCCAACCCCGGGCTGGTTCTGCTGATCTTCGTGGTCACCGTCCTGTCCGCGGGCTTCCACGAGTTCGGCCATGCGGCCGCCGCCCGGCGCGGCGGCGCCACACCCGGGGCCATGGGCACCGGGCTGTACCTAATGTGGCCGGCCTTCTACACCGACGTCACCGATTCCTACCGGCTGGGACGGGCCGGCCGGATCCGCACCGACCTCGGCGGCCTCTACTTCAACGCCATCGTCGCGGTGGCCATCATGGGCATCTGGTGGGCCACCGGCTTCGATGCCCTGCTCCTGGTGGTGGTCACCCAGATCCTGCAGATGGTCCGCCAGCTCATGCCCATGGTCCGCTTCGACGGCTACCACATCCTTGCGGACGCCACCGGTGTGCCGGACCTCTTCCAGCGGATCAAGCCCACCCTGCTGGCCCTGATTCCCTGGCGCAAAGCCGACCCGCAGGCGCAGCTGCTCAAGCCCTGGGCCCGCGCCGTCGTCACGATCTGGGTCCTCGTCACCGTCCCGTTGCTGGTCTTCAGCCTGGTCACCATGGTCCTCACGCTTCCCCGCGTGGTGGGCACTGCCTGGGACAACGGTGTCAAACAGCAGGCCGCACTCGCCCACAGTCTGGCAACCGGCGACCCCACCGACGTCGCCGTGCGGGTCCTCGCACTGGTCTGCATCGCACTGCCCGTGGCCGGCATCCTCTACATCCTGATCCGGCTGGGCCGGCAGCTCGTCACGGGGCTGTGGCAGAAGACCCGCGGCAAGGCCTGGCAGCGCGGCGTGGCCCTCGCCGCGGTCGCCGCCGTCGTGGCAGGCCTCGCCTGGGCATGGTGGCCCGCCGGGGGGACCTACCGGCCCGTCCAGCCCTACGAACGCGGGACGCTGACCGACGCCACTACCGCCATCTTCTCCACCGCCACCGGGCGCGACCTGAAGCAGGGCCAGGCGGGTCGGACCGTGGCGCTCTGGCCGCAGGGCGCCCGCAAGCCCACCCGGGAAGAACCGCAGCTGAGCATGGTGTTGGTCCCCAGGGCTTCTGCGACGTCGCCCGGGGCCGCGGGCGCCACCGCACCGGCGGCGGCGCCGTCGTGGGTGTTCCCCTTCGATAAGCCGGCCGCCCCCGACGATGGCGGCAACCAGGCCCTCGCCGTGAACACCACGGACGGATCTGTCGTCTACGACGTCGCCTTCGCTCTGGTGTGGGCCGACGACGGCGCGGACGTCCTGAACACCAACGAGGCCTACGCGTTCGCGAGCTGCAAGGACTGCGCGGCCGTGGCCGTGGGATTCCAGGTGGTCCTGATTGTGGGGCAGGCCGACGTCGTGGTGCCGCAGAACCTCTCTACCGCCGCGAACTACAACTGCGTCCGCTGCCTCACCTATGCCCTCGCAAACCAGCTGGTCCTGACCCTCGACGGACCACTGAGCGCCGATGGCACGGCCAAACTGAACGCGCTCTGGCAGCAGATCGCCGACTATGGCCGGAACCTGCAGAACGTGCCGCTCTCGGAGATCCAGGGGACGCTGGAGGGCTTCAAGAAGCAGATCATGGACGTGGTCCAGGCCGACCCCAGCGCCAAGCCGCGCGGGGCAACGGCTACGAGTACCCCCACTCCGGGTGGGACCGGAACCGCGACGGCGCCGGCAACCGCTTCCCCGGAGGCCCCGCAGACGCCAACAACCGGCGCCACGGAGCAGCCCGCTCCGGGTACGACGGCCGCGCCCGGACCGGCCGAAACGACCGTCCCGGATGCCACGGTCTCGTCCGAGCCCAGCCAGCCGGCCGGCGGCGCCGTCGCACCCGCCCCGGTTGCGACGTCGGCCGCCCCTACGGGCACAGCCGCACCGTCGCCGTAAGGGGCTGAGCACGGGACCAATTGCCAAAGATGGTCGCTATGGAACTCCCATAGCGGCCATTTCCGGCAAGTCGACGGCTTCACTTCGCGAACGTTCCAGCGGGACCTAGCCGAGAAACGCCCACGGACCTACCGGGGAGCGGAGACGACGGCGGCGGTCGCCTCGGCGATGGCGCGTTCCTCGTGCGTGGGGACCACCAGCACCGGGATGGCGGACTCCGGCGTCGAGATCACCCGCGGTTCCTTCGAGCGTTGCCGGTTCAGGGCGGTGTCCAGTTCGATGCCCAGCGCGCCGAGCCGTTCGGCCACGAGGTTCCGGAACTGGTGGGAGTTCTCGCCGATCCCGGCGGTGAAGACCAGCGCTCTCGCCCCGCCGACGGCCACGTGGTAACCGCCGATGTACTTGGCCAGCCTGTAGGAGGCCACCGCGAGCGCCATGGCGGCCTTCGCGTCCCCGGCCTCCGCGGCCTCCACCACGGAGCGCATGTCGTTGTTCCCGGCCAGGCCCTTCAGCCCGGACTGACGGTTCAGCATGGAGTCGATGTCCTCGGCGGACCAGCCGGCGCGGCCGAGGAAGACCAGGATCGAGGGGTCCAGGTCCCCGGACCGGGTGCCCATCACCAGGCCCTCGAGGGGTGTAAACCCCATCGAAGTGTCGATCGACTTTCCGCCGTGTATCGCGGTGACGGAGGCGCCGTTGCCCAGGTGGGCGATGACGGCGTCGAACTCCTCCACCGGCACGTCCAGCAGGGCCGCGGCACGGTGCGCCACGTACTCGTGCGAGGTGCCGTGGAAGCCGTACCGTCGGATGCCGTGGTTGGTGTAGAGCTCATCAGGTACCGCGTACCGCCAGGCGTGCTCCGGCAGGGTGCGGTGGAATGCGGTGTCGAACACGGCCACCTGCGGCAGATCCGGCCACTTCTTCGCGATGGCCCGGATGCCCAGGACGTTGGCCGGGTTGTGCAGCGGCGCCAGCGGGTTGAGCCGCTCGATGGCACGGGTGATCTCGTTGTTGATCAGCTCCGGCTCGGCAAACCGCTCGCCGCCGTGCACCACGCGGTGGCCCACGGCGTCCAG
Organism: Arthrobacter sp. NPDC080086; assembly: GCF_040702285.1. NCBI lineage: Bacteria > Bacillati > Actinomycetota > Actinomycetes > Micrococcales > Micrococcaceae > Arthrobacter > Arthrobacter sp. NPDC080086. The sequence continues at coordinate 26,620 of NZ_JBFBKP010000032.1, read as the reverse complement.
GGCCCGGTCCCCCAGCGCCTCGTGGATGGCACCGTCGACCAGTTCCAGCGCCTCCGCATGGTCCCGGGGACCCTCGATGGCGCCGTCGCCGCCACCGCCGTTGCCCATGCCGATCCGTTCCACCAGCCCTTCGGCCAGGACGCTGCCGGCCTCCACGTCACGGACCTGGTACTTCAGCGACGACGAACCGGAGTTGATGACGAGCACGAGCACGGGGGGCCTCCTAGGCCTGGGCGTCGACGGACTGAGCGGGCTGGGGCACTTCGTGTGATGCGGCTGCCGGCACGGACTGGGCCTGGATGGCGGTGATCGCGACGGTGTTCAGGATGTCGTCCACCGTGCAGCCGCGCGAGAGGTCGTTGACCGGCTTGCGCAGGCCCTGCAGAACCGGCCCGACGGCGACCGCCCCGGAGGACTGCTGCACCGCCTTGTAGGTGTTGTTGCCGGTGTTCAGGTCCGGGAAGATGAACACCGTCGCCTGGCCGGCCACGGTGGAACCCGGCATCTTCGACGCCGCGATGGAGGCGTCGACGGCGGCATCGTACTGGATGGGGCCTTCGACGGCCAGGTCCGGACGGCGGGCGCGGACCAGCTCGGTGGCCTTCCGGACGGCCTCCACCGCCTCGCCGGACCCGGAGCCGCCGGTGGAGTAGGACAGCATCGCCACCCGCGGTTCGACGCCGAACTGCGCGGCGGTCTCGGCCGAGGCGAGGGCAATGTCCGCGAGCTGTTCGACGTTCGGCTCCGGGTTCACGGCGCAGTCGCCGTAGACCAGGACCCGGTCCGGCATCAGCATCAGGAACACGGAGGAGACGATCTTGACGCCCTCGCGGGTCTTCACGAACTCCAGCGCCGGCCGGATGGTGTGCGCCGTGGTGTGGGCGGCGCCGGAGACCATGCCGTCCACCACGCCCAGCTGAACCATCATGGTGCCGAAGTAGCTCTCGTCCTGCATCACCTCGAGCGCCTTCGCAAGGTCCACGCCCTTGTGCGCGCGCAGCTCGGCGTACTTCTCCGCGAAGCCCTGGCGCAACTCCGAGGTGGCCGGGTCCACGATGTTGATCCCGGACAGGTCGATGCCCTGGGTGGCGGCGAGCTCGCGGACCTCGGCTTCGCGGCCCAGCACGGTCAGGTCGCAGACGTCGCGGCGGTGCAGGATCTCCGCGGCCCGCAGGATCCGCACGTCCTTGCCCTCGGGCAGCACGATGTGGCGGCGCTGGGAGCGGGCCCGTTCGATCAGGTCGTGCAGGAACCGCAGCGGCGTCATCCGCTCCGGCCGGGGCAGGTGCAGCCGCTCGAGCAGTTCGGCCTCGTCCACCTGCTTGGACCAGAGGCCCAGCGCGGAGGCCACCTTGCGGCGGTGCCCGGACCAGATCTCGCTGCGGACCTCCGAGACACGCTTGGCGGTCACGTAGGTGTCGTCCGGGGCGGCGAAAATCGGGAACGGCGCCTGCGCCAGCAACGAGTAGATGGTGGGGTCCGGGGCCAGCCCGCCGGTGAGGATGAGCGCGGACGGGACCGGGAACTCGGGCGAGAAGGAAGACGCCAGGCAGGCGACCAGCACGTCGGCGCGGTCACCCGGGACGATCACCAGGGCGCCGTCGTCGAGCACGTGCAGGAAGTTCGCCACGTTCATGGCCGCCACCTTCACAGAGTGCACGTCCCGCTCCAGATCAGGCAGGCCCGCTACCTGGCCGAGGCCCAGGGCGGAGGCAACCTCGCCGGTGGTGGGCCGGGCGATGTCCTCCAGCTCCGGGAAAACGTAGACCGGGCGGCCGGACGCGCCGGGCCGGACCGCGGCCGCGATCCCCTCCAGGTCCTCCGGCTCCGCACGGTTGACCATGATCGCCAGCAGCGTGCAGCGCTCGGCGATGAGCTCCTTGCGGGCCACCTCGACGGCGTCGGCGGTCTCCGCGACGGTGCGGCCCTTGGCCCCCACGACGGCGACGACGGGTGCCGAGAGGTTGTTGGCGAGCCGGGCGTTGAGGTCGAATTCGACGGCGGCATCCTGGCCGGTGAGGTCCGTGCCCTCGATGATGATCACGTCGCAGTGCCGGCCCATCTCGGCGAAGATCTCGACGCAGCGGGAGTCGATCTCCTCGCGCTTGCCCTCGGCGAGGAGGCTGCGCACCTCCTCGAAGGTCAGCCCGCTCCGGCACCGGGCGTCGTCTAGGTCGAAGCGGGCCTTCATCAGCGAAACCATGGGGTCGACGTCGGCGTGGCCGTGGACGACGGGTTTGAAGAAGCCGATGCGGTCCGCGTGCCGGTGCAGCGTGTCCGCGAGGCCCAGGGCGACGAGGGACTTGCCGGATCCCGGCGTGGTTGCGCTGACGTAGATTCCCTTGGCCATGTGTCCCAGCATACTTACACCCCTTGACAGCGGGGCCCGCGATGGGATTACCTAATGAACATTCGGTAAATAAAGCTGGAGGCAACGACGCATGGCTGAACTGACAATTCCGGGGAAGACCCACCCGCTCCTGAACAACGACTATGCCTCCGAGTGGATGGGCATCGAAGTCCTCGAACTCGCCGACGGCCACGCCACACTGCGGATGCCGCTGCGCCAGGAAATGCTCAACGGCTTCGGGATGGCCCACGGCGGAATGATCTTCGCCTTCGGCGATACCGCCTTCGCCTTGGCCTGCAACCCCGCCGAACCCGGGCCGCATGACGAGGGGTCCATGACGGTGGCCTCCGGCGTCGACATCAACTTCATCAAGTCCGCCTACCGCGGCCAGATCCTGACCGCCGTCGCCAACCGCCGCGCCAGCACCGGCCGCAGCGGGATCTACGACGTCCAGATCTACGCCGCCGACCCCGACGCCGTCGACCTCACCGCTGAATCCACCACCATCCCCGCCGGCGCGGGAGAACTCATCGCCGAGTTCCGCGGCCGCAGCCGCACCATCTCCAAGAAATAGAAACGTAGGACGCAGATGACCACCCCCACCGCTGAATCCGCCCTCGCCACCAGCGACGCCGTCCTGGACCGCGAAGAAACCATCTCCCGCGACGAGCTCGAGGCCCTCCAGCTCTCCCGGCTCCAGCACACCGTGGCCTACGCCTACGACCGCGTCCCGCTGTACAAGCGGAAGTTCGACGACGCCGGGGTGCACCCCACCGACCTGCGCGAGCTTTCGGACCTGGGCAAGTTCCCGTTCACCACGAAGGAAGACCTCCGCCTGGAGTACCCGTTCGGCATGTTCGCGGTGCCGCAAAACGAGGTGGCCCGGATCCACGCCAGCTCCGGCACCACCGGCCGCGCCACGGTGGTCGGCTACACCAAGCAGGACCTCGCCGACTGGGCCAAGCTCGTGGCCCGCTCGCTCCGCGCCTCCGGCGTCCGTCCGGGCATGAAGGTCCACAACGCGTACGGCTACGGCCTGTTCACCGGCGGCATGGGCGCCCACGCCGGCGCCGAGGCCCTCGGCTGCACGGTCATCCCGATCTCCGGCGGCCAGACCGAACGCCAGATCCAGCTCATCCAGGACTTCGAGCCGGACGCCATCCTGGCCACGCCCACCTACCTGCTGACCATCGCCGACGCCATGATGAAGCAGGGCATCGACCCGGCCTCCACCTCGCTGAAGTACGCGGTGCTCGGGGCCGAGCCGTGGACCGAGGAAATGCGGCACGAACTCGAGGTCACCATGAACCTCAAGGCCTGCGACATCTACGGCCTCTCCGAGGTCATGGGCCCCGGCGTCGCCGGCGAGGCCGTCGAGACCCAGGACGGCAGCCACATCTGGGAGGACCACTTCCGGCCCGAAATCATCGACCCGTTCAACCCTGCCGTCGGCGTCGAGTCCGTGCTGGGCGACGGCCAGCACGGCGAGCTGGTCTTCACCTCGCTGACCAAGCAGGCCCTGCCGATCATCCGCTACCGCACCAAGGACCTCACCCGGCTGCTGCCCGGCACGGCGCGTCCGGCGCACCGCCGCATGGGCCGGATCACGGGCCGCAGCGACGACATGATCATCCTGCGCGGCGTGAACCTCTTCCCATCCCAGATCGAAGAAATCGCGCTGCGGATCCCGGAGCTCAGCCCGCACTTCCAGCTGGAACTGACCCGTCCCGAGGGCCAGCGGATGGACCAGCTGACGGTCAAGATCGAACGACGCGATGCCGTCTCGGTGGAGAGCAGCGCGACGGCGGCGAAGGTCCTGCAGCAGCAGATCAAGATCCACGTCGGGTCCTCCTGCGCCGTCGACGTCGTCGAGCCCGGCTCCCTGGAGCGCTCCAACGGCAAACTGCGCCGGATCTACGACATGCGCCCCAAGGGCTGAGAACCGCCCGAACCACTCCGGCCGGCAGCCGCGCCGCACCCCGGCGCGGCTGCCGGGCCGGCCCGTCATGAGAAACTAGCGAGTATGCCCACAACAGCATCCACCAAGCGCGGCCGGCCCGGCTACGACCAGCAGTCCGTGCTGATGATCGCCGTCGACGTCTTCAACCGTCACGGCTACGACGCCACGTCGATGGGCATCCTCGCCGAGAACCTGGGCATCTCCAAGTCCGCGATCTACCACCACGTCCCTTCCAAGGGCGACCTGCTGAAGCTTGCGCTCGACCACGCCTTGGGCGGCCTCGAGGCCATCCTTGACCGGCCCGAGGCGCAGACCGGTTCCGCGGACGCCCGGCTGGAGTTCGTGCTTCGCGAGACCATCTCGGTGCTGGTGGAACGGCTGCCGTTCGTCACCCTCCTGCTGCGGCTGCGCGGCAACACCGAGATTGAACGGGACGCCCTGGCCCGCCGCCGCACCTTCGACCGCAAAGTCGCCGCACTGATTTCCGCCGCCCGCGACGAGGGCTCGCTCCGCCAGGACATCGACCCGCGGACCGTCACGCGCCTGCTCTTCGGCACCATCAACTCGATCGTCGAGTGGTACAAGCCCGGCGGCTCCCTCTCCCCCGAGAAGCTCGCCGACGACGTCATCACCATGGCGTTCCACGGCCTCCACGTCCCGGACTAGCCCTTCCTCCGCGAGGACCTCCTAGCCGGGGATGATTCCCGGGAACCCCCGGACGGCCGCGACCCAGCCCATGTAGGCCAGTACCCCGGACAGCGGTATCACCGCCATCACCAGCACCACGGAGCGGTCCGTCGCCAGGACCAGCGCCGCAAGGTTGGTGAGCACGGCGACGGCCACGACGGCGGCCTGGAACACGCTGTTGGCAAACACCGCCCGGGGCGATTCGAAGAGGGTCCCGGCGCCGGCGAGGTACGTCACCAGGTACCAGGACGGGACCAGCCAGAGCGGGAATCCGAGCATTACGACGTCGACGGCGAGGGCCACCCTGCCCATGCGGGTGGTGGGCCACCAGGTCCTCGTCCCGCTTCGGGCGTTCGGCGGCGTCCGTCCCGGGGCCGGTCCCGCCGTCCGGCCAGCGTTTGCCCGCACCGCCGTGGCCCGCTCAGAGCTGGTAGTCGGCCGGGCCGGGCAGGTTCTCGTGGATGCAGAGAACGTTGTGCTCGGTGTCCATGAACCAGGCGCACTTCTCTGAGTCCGTGGTGCAGATGTGGTTCTCGGTCTTGAGTCCGGGCAGGTCGTAATCCTGGAACGTGACGCCCCGGGCTTCCATGTCCTGAACCGTGCGTTCGATGCCGCTGACCTCGAAGCTCAGAGCGGTGTGCTCGGAGTGCTTTCCGTCCGTGACCGGCATGAGCTGCAGCAGCGGGCCGCCGTCCGAACCAAAGATGTCACTACCGTCCCCTGCTACGCCGCGGTGCGGGAGTCCCAGGGTGTCCGCATAGAAGTGCCGGGCACGCGCCGCATCATCGACGGGCAGGATGGTTGTGGCTTTGTTGAGTACCAGGGACATGATGCCACCTCCTACGGGCACGATGTTACGCCGGAGCGCGGCTGGAGGAACGGGCACTTCGCCCCCCACCCTCCCTCACATCCGGCGGCCCCACGCCGGACGCCCCCTCACGTCTGGTGGCCCCACGACCAACCCTCCCTCACATCCTGAGGGAGGGTTGGGTTATGACGCGCCCGACCTGAGGGAGGGTTGGGTTACGAGGCGCCGGACCTGAGGGAGCGTCGGGCAAAGGCGCCGGACCTGAGGGAGCGTCGGGCAAGAAGGCGCCGGACCTGAGGGAGCGTCGGGCAAGAAGGCGCCGAATCTGAGGGAGCGCCGACAGGGGCGGGGCTACTTCTCGACCAGGGTGAGGACGTCGTACGTGGCCACGATCTCGTCGTTCTGGTTGGTCAAGACGGCATCCCATGCCACCTCGCCGTATTCGTCGGTCTCGCGCGGGGTGATCTTCTTGGCCGTGAGGGTGACCCGGATGGAATCCCCGGCGGCCACCGGCGTGATGAAGCGCAGGTTCTCCAGGCCGTAGTTGGCCAGCACCGGGCCCGGGTCGGGTTCCACGAACAGTCCGGCACCCCAGGAGAGCAGCAGGTAGCCGTGCGCCACGATGCCGGGGAAGAACGGGTTGGCTTCCGCCGCTTCCTGGTTGGTGTGGGCGTAGAAGGTGTCGCCGGTGGAGTTGGCGAACGCGGTGATGTCCTCCAGCGTCACCTCGCGCAGCCCGGAGCGGACGGCGTCGCCGATGCGCAGGGTGGCCAGCGGCTTGCGGAACGGGTGCAGCCCCTCGGTCTCGACGGTGAAGTTGCGGTCCGCGCCGGTGTGCCAGACGCCGGTGACGGCGGTGAGCAGGTTGGGTGAGCCCTGGATGGCGGTGCGCTGCATGTGGTGCATCACCGAGCGGATGCCACCGAGTTCCTCGCCGCCGCCGGCACGGCCGGGGCCGCCGTGGACCAGGTGCGGGACCGGGGAGCCGTGGCCGGTGGAGCTGCGGGCGTCCTCGCGGTTGAGCATCAGCACGCGGCCGTGGTGCGCCGCGATCCCGGTGACCAGTTCGCGGGCCACCGACGGATCGTTGGTGCAGACCGAGGCGACCAGCGAGCCGCCACCGCGGGCGGCCAGGCGGACGGCGTCGGCGATATCGCTGTAGCCGATCACGGATGACACCGGGCCGAAGGCCTCCAGCGAGTGGATTTCCTCGGCTTCGGGGTCGGCCCAGCGCAGCAGCACCGGCGACATGAAGGCTCCGCCGTCGACGACGCCGATGCTCCCGTCCGCGCTGGTGACCTTCGGGGCGTCGAGGGAGCCGTAGGCGAGCTCACCGCCGGCATCGAGCATGGACTGGACGGCGGCGCGCACATCGGCGAGCTGCTCGAGGGAGGCGAGGGCGCCCATGGTGACGCCCTCGGCACGCGGGTCGCCGACGACGACGCGTTCGGTGATCCGCTCCCCTACGGCGGCAACGACGTCCGCGACGAGCTCCTGCGGCACAATGGCGCGACGGATCGAGGTGCACTTCTGGCCGGCCTTGGCGGTCATCTCGGTGACCAGGGACTTGATGAAGGCGTCGAATTCCGGCGTGCCCTTGACGGCGTCCGGGCCCAGGATCGCGGCGTTGAGGGAGTCGGTCTCGGAGGTGAAGCGGACGCCGCCCTTGACCACGTTGGGGTGGGACTTCAGCGTGTTCGCGGTGGAGGCGGAGCCGGTGAAGGCGACCAGGTCGCGGTAGTCGAGGTGGTCCAGCAGGGCGCGGACGGAGCCGGACACCAGCTGCAGCGAGCCCTCGGGCAGGATGCCGGACTCGTCGATCGCCTTCACCACGGCCGCTGCGACGTAGCCAGTGGGGGTTGCGGGCTTGACGATGGTGGGCACGCCGGCGATGAAGGCCGGGGCAAGCTTTTCGAGCATCCCCCAGACCGGGAAGTTGAAGGCGTTGATCTGCACGGCGACGCCGGGGATTCGGGTGTAGATGTGTTCGCCGGCGAAGGAGCCGTCCTTGGACAGGATCTCCATGGGCCCGTCGACCACCACCTGGGAGTTGGGCAGCTCGCGGCGGCCCTTGGAACCGAAGGTGAAGAGCACGCCGATGCCGCCGTCGATGTCGATCATCGAGTCGACCTTGGTGGCGCCGGTCTGGGCGGAGAGGGCGTAGAACTCCTCCCGGCGGCCGTTGAGGTACTGGGCGAGTTCCTTGAGTTTGAGGGCGCGCTGGTGGAACGTCAGCTGGCCCAATGCCGCCTGCCCGGTGGTGCGGCCGTAGTCGACGACGGCGGCGAGGTCCAGGCCCTCGGTGCTGACTCTGGCGAGCAGCTCCCCCGTGCTGGCGTCCAGGACCGGGGCGGCGGAGGCGGCGGCCGCTGCTTCCGGCGTCCACCAGGAACCCCGGACGAAGCTGGGGACGATTTCGGCGGTATCCACGGCGGATGCGGGGGCTGTTGCAGTGGTGGTCATCGTTGACGGGTCCTTCCAACGCGGGGCAAGAGCAGCACGTCCGGAACATTACTGACCGGCCGTTCGGTAATATGACCACAGTACATGACTGAGGCCTGCGGCACACTAGTACCGCGGGACCATTGCGGCCCCGCCCCGGTCCCGTTCCGGTTCCGCCCCACCCCGTCCCGACCCTGAGGAGACCCGATGACCACCCAGCCCGGCGCCAACGAGCCCTGGAAGATCACCCTCGGCGAGCTCGACGAGAAGATGGGCGTGAAGATCGTCGAGGAATCGGTTCAGCGCGTGGTGGCCACCATGCCCGTGGAGGGCAACCGTCAGTCGTTCGGGCTCCTGCACGGCGGTGCCTCGCTGGCAGTGGGCGAGGCCGTCGGTTCCTGGGCCGCGGTGAAGCACGCCAGCACGCTGGGCAAGACGGCGGTCGGCGTCGACGTCTCCGCCACCCACCACAAGTCCGCCCGAGAGGGCCTTGTCACCATCACAGCGACGCCGATCCACCTGGGCGGCACCGTCACCACCCACGAAGTGGTCATCAGCAACGCCGCCGGCGAGCGGCTGTGCACGCTGCGGATCACCAACCTGCTGCTGGACCGCAAGGGCTGAGCCCGGTCCGGTGCTGGCCCGCCAGGGCTGAACCCGGCGCGCCTTTCGGGGTACCGCCTAGCCGGCGGCCGGCTCCGTGCTGGCCCGGACCACCAGGCGCGCCGGGAAGATCAGCGGCTCCCGGCCGGCCCCGGGGTTCTCGATATCTGCCAGCAGCAGGCGCCCGGCCTGCGCGGCCATGTCCACGGTGGGCTGGTTGACCGTGGTCAGGGGCAGTTCCCCCGGTCCGGACAGGTGGTCGTCAAAGCCGACGACGGCGACGTCGCCGGGCACCGTGCGGCCGGCCGCCTGCAGGGCCGTGATGGCACCCCGGGCCATCAGGTCGGACGCGGCGAAAATACCGTCGATGCCGCCGTCGCGGGCCAGCAGCCGGGCGGCGGCCTCGGTGCCGCCGGCCGCCGTGAAGTCCCCCGGCTCCTCGGGCCCGGCCGGCAGTCCGGCATCCATGAGGCCCGCCCGCCAGCCCTCGAGCCGGTCCGCCGCTGCGGTCATGTCCAGCGGACCGGTGATGGTGGCCAGCCGGCGGCGCCCGGTGGCGGCCAGGTGCAGCGCAGCCTGCCGGGCACCCTCGAAGCTGTCCACGTCCACGTAGTGGATGCCCAGGCCGGTGTCCCAGGGCCGGCCGATGAACACGGTTGGCAACCCGGAGGCCGCCAGTTCCTCCGTCCAGCCGTCCGTCTTGTGGTGCGAGACGACGATGGCGCCGTCGACGTGGCCGCCGCGGAGGTAGCGGACCGTCCGGGACGGGTCCCCGCCGGCCCGGGACATCAGCAGGACCAGCTGCATGTCCGTCTCCCGCAGCGCCTCGGTCACCCCGGTGATGACGGCGGCGAAGAACGGGTCCATCATGACCCTGGCATCGGGTTCGTTGATGACGAGCGCGATTGAGGACGTCCGGCGCGTGACCAGGCTGCGGGCCGCCCGGTTCGGGCTGTAGCCCAGGGAGATCACGGCGGCGTCGACGGCGGCCTTGGCCTCCGGGCTGACCCTGGACCCGCCGTTGATCGCCCGGGAGGCGGTGGAGCGGGACACGCCCGCCGCCGTCGCCAGGTCTTCAAGCGTGGGAGTGGGCCGGGCCGCTCCCGGCCGGGATCCGTGGTGGGTCTGTGCGCTCATCACCTTGAGAATACGGGATCCCCCGAATCCGCGGTGACGGTGACGCCGGGCGCAGCCGGTAGAGCGTTGGAGCCTGCGACGGCGGCATACCAGAGTCCGCTGGCCTTGGGGATGCGCTCCAGGGTCTCGTAGTCCACCCTTACCAGTCCGAAGCGCTGGTGGTAGCCGTAGGCCCACTCGAAGTTGTCCAGCAGTGACCAGGCCAGGTAGCCGCGGACATCCGCGCCGTCGTCGATCGCGTCCCGGACCGCGCGCAGGTGGGCGTCGAAGAACGCCAGCCGGTCCTGGTCGTTGACGAACCCGTCCGCGTCGGGCGCGTCCGGGTAGGCGGCGCCGTTCTCGGTCATGTAGAGCGGAATGCCGGCGGGGCCGGTGTACTCGCGCTGCAGCCGGGTGAGCAGCCGGTGGAGCCCCTCGGGCTGGACCTCCCAGCCCATCCCGGTGACCGGAAGCCCGCGGGCCACGGAGTGGACCCCCTCGGCGGAGACGAACGGGGTGGCCTCCGGCCGGCCGCCCTGCGCGGGAGCGGCCTGCGCTGTGGTGGTGACCGTCTCGGGCTGCGCCGTGACCGTTTCCGGCGCCTTGGTGAGCGCCTCGCCCTGGTAGTAATTGACGCCCAGCAGGTCCAGCGGCGCGGCGATGACGGCCAGGTCGCCGTCGCGGACGACGTCGTCGAAGCCCAGGCCCGCGACGTCGGCGAGCACATCCGCCGGGTATTCGCCGCGGAAGATCGGATCGAGGAAAATCCGGTTGTGCAGCCCGTCGATCCGGCGGGCCGCGTCCCGGTCCTCCGCCGAGTCCGGGTCCGCCGGGTCTGCGACGGTCAGGTTCAGGGTGATGCCGAGGCTGGCCTGCGGGTCCCGGCGGCGCAGCTCGGCCGTGGCGAGTCCGTGCCCCAGCAGCAGGTGGTGCGCGGCGGCGAGCGCGGCCGCGGGCTCCTGCCGGCCGGGGGCATGGACCCCGGCGGCATAGCCCAGGAACGCCGAGCACCAGGGCTCGTTGAGGGTGGTCCAGATCCGGACCCGGTCCCCGAGCGCCTCGTGCATGACCACGGCGTAGGCGGCGAACAACTCCGCCGTCTCCCGGTTGGCCCAGCCGCCCTTGTCCTCCAGCACCTGCGGCAGGTCCCAGTGGTAAAGGGTCAGCCAGGGGGTGATCCCCGCGGCCAGGAGCTCGTCCACCAGGCGCGAGTAGAAGGCGATGCCCTCCGGGTTGGGGGTCACGCCGTCCGGCATGCAGCGGGCCCACGACGTCGAGAAACGGTAGGCCTTGAGGTTCAGCAAGGACATCAGGGCAACGTCCTGCGCAGAGCGGTGGTAGTGATCGCAGGCGACGTCCCCGTTGTGGGCGTCCGCCACGGCGCCGGGAACCCGGGCGAAGGTGTCCCAGATGGAGTCCTGGCGGCCGCCCTCGTGGGCGGCGCCTTCGATCTGGTAGGCGGCGGTGGCCGCGCCCCAGAGGAAGCCCTCGGGGAAGGTGATCGGGGTGGTGCTCATCCTTTGACTGCTCCTTGCATGATTCCTGATACGAGTTGGCGCCCTGCCGCCATGAAGAGCAGCAGCAGCGGGACGGTGGCCAGGACAGCCCCGGCCAGCACCACTGAGTAGTCCACGAAGTGCGCCGCCTGCAGCAGCTGAAGGGCAACCGGCAAGGTGGGGTTCGAGGGGTCCAGCACAATAAAGGGCCAGAAAAAGTTGGTCCACGTGGCGACGAAGGTGAAGAGGGCCAGCATGGCCGCCGCCGGCCGGGCCGCCGGGAATCCGACGTACCAGAAGGCCTGGATCATCGACGCCCCGTCCATCCGCACGGCCTCGATCAGCTCATCGGGCAGGGCGTCCCGCAGGTACTGGGTCATCCAGAAGACGCCGAAGGCGGTGACCAGGCCGGGGATGATGACGGCCCAGAGCGAGCCGGTCCAGCCCAGCTTAGCCATGACGATGAACAGCGGCACCACGCCCAGCTGGGTGGGGACCGCCATCGTGGCGATCACGAAAACCAGCAGGGCCTTGTTGCCGCGGAACCTCAGCTTGGCGAAGGCGAAGCCGGCCAGGGTGGAGAAGACCACCACGGACGCGGCCGTGACGCTGGAGACCAGGATGCTGTTGCCCATGGCCTTCCAGAAGGGAATGCTGTCGAAGACCTTGGCCGCGTTGGCCAGGAAGTTCCCGCCGGGCAGCAGCGGGATGCCCCTGCTGAGCGCGGTGCTGTCGTGGCTGCCGACCAGAAAGGACCAGTACAGCGGGAACAGCGAGGCCAGCACGACGGCGGTGAGGGTGCCGTAGGTCAGGACCCCGGGGCGGCGGACGGCGCCGCCCCGGCCCCGCCCGCCGCCGTCGTTCCGTCTGGTGTTGTTGTTCCGCCCGGGCCTGCCCGGGCGGTTGAGGCGCCGTTCGGCGTTCCGGGCGGCGCCCGCGCCGGCGGACTGGCGGATCATGGGGATGGAGCTCATGAGCGGTCTCCTTGGTTGGCGATGCGCCGGGTGAGCAGGAAGTTCGTCAGGGCGATGAACACGATCATCAGGAACAGCAGCCAGGCCACGGCCGAGGCCCGCCCGAAGTTGCGCTGGCCCCAGCCGAGTTCCCAGATGTACATGGTCAGCGTCTGCCACTGCCGGTCCGCGCCGCCGAGCCCGGACTGGTCGAAGACCCGGGGCTCGTCGAAGATCTGCAGCCCGCCGATCGTGGACGTGATGGCCACGAAGATCACGGTGGGGCGCAGCATGGGGACCGTCACCGAAAGGAACTGCCGGAGCCGCCCGGCGCCGTCGATGGTGGCCGCCTCGTAGACGTCCCGCGGGATGGCCTGCATGGCTGCCAGGAAGATCAGCGCGTTGTAGCCCAGCCAGCGGAAGTTGACCATGGTGGCAATGGCCAGGTGGCTGGCCAGCTGGTCGGAATGCCAACGGACCGGGTCGAGGCCCACAGCCTGCAGCACGTTGTTGACCAGGCCGAACTGGTCCGCGAACAGGTTGTTGAAGATCAGGCCCACCGCCACGGGTGCGACGACGAAGGGCACCAGCACCCCCATCCGCCAGAACGTCCCGGCCCGGAGGTTGGCGTCCAGCACCGCCGCGATCAGCAGCGCCAGGACCACCTGGGTCACCGAGGAGAGCAGGAAGATGCTCACGGTGTTGCCCACGGCGTTCCAGAAGTAGGGCTGTCCGAGGACGAAACCGAAGTTATCGAAGCCGATGAACTTGCCCTGGCCGCCGATCAGGTTCCAGTTGTGGAGTGAAACCCAGCCCGTGTACAGCAGCGGGAACAGTCCCGTGAGGGCGAACAGCAGGAAGAACGGCGAGATGTAGAGGTAGGGCGAGACCTTGACGTCCCACCGCGAGAGCCGCTGCGAGAACGCCAGCCGGCGCACGCCCCGGCCGCCGTCGTCCGTGCTGCCCCCCGTGGGCCCCTGAAGCCTGACCCGGTCCGTTACTGCCATGGCTTAGAGGGACTTCACGGCCGCGAGGAACTTGGTCCAGGAGGAAGCCGCGTCGTCGGACTTGTCCACGTCCACCCGGGTGAGGGCCTGCTGCATGGCGTCATTGATGGCGAAGAACTTCGGGCCCTTGAACGGGGAGGCGCCCACGGCCTTGGCCCGCTCGGCAAAGATCTTGCCGGTCGGGGCGTTGTTGAAGAAGGCGTTGGTCTGGCTCAGCAGGGCGTCGCTGGAAAGGGCCTGGACCTGGCTGGGGAACGTGCCCTTGGCGGTGAAGGCCTTCACCTGCTGCTCCGGAGCGGTCAGCCAGGCGGCCAGCTTCTTGGCCTCGGCCTGGTGCTTGCTCTGGGTCGGGACGGTCAGGTAGGAGCCGCCCCAGTTTCCGCCGCCGCCCGGGAAGACGTTGGCGACGTCCCAGCCCTTGACGCCGGCCGCGTTGCCCTCGATCACGCCGAGCATCCAGCCCGGGCAGAGGGTGGTGGCGAACTTCTGCGACTGGAAGCCGGCCACCCAGTCGTTGCTCCACTGGCTCAGGTGGGCGGAGAGATTGTCCTTGGTGGAGGCGTTGAGGACCTTGGTGTACGTGTCCTTGACGGCGGGGTTGTCCGCGGCGATGACCGTGCCGTCCTCGTTCTCGTAGGCCTTGTCCAGCTGGTTGCTCATGGCCTGGTAGACGGATCCGGCGGAGTCGAACCAGGCCGGGCCGGTCTTCGCGCCGACGAACTTCTTGCCCGCGTCGAAGTAGCTGTCCCAGGTGGTGCCAAGCATCTTGGCCACCGACTCACGGTCGGTGGGGAGGCCGGCGGCCTTGAGCAGGGAGGAGTTGTAGCAGACGGCCTCGGGGCCCGAGTCCGTGCCGTAGCCGATCAGGTGGCCGTCGTCGGTGGTGGCGGCCTTGGCCTTCCAGTCCAGCCAGCGGCCTTCCACGGCGGGATCCTTGAGGTCCACGAACTTGTCCGGGTACTGCTTGAGCTCCGAAAGCCAGTCCACCTCGATCGCCTCGATATCGGAGAGCCCGGACCCGGCAGCCAGGCGGGTGGTGAGGTTATCGCGGGCCTCGTTGGTGGTGGCGGCCTTCTTGTGCTGGATCGTCACGTTCGGGTTGAGGGTCTGGTACTCCTTGATCAGATCCTCGTAGCCGAATTCGTTGAAGGTGGCGATGGTGAGGGTCACCGGTTCCTTGCCGGTCTCGCCCGAGGGGCCGGAACTCTTCGGGGCGTCGGCGCCGCAGCCGCTGAGGGCAAGGGTAAGGCAGGCGGCCGACGCCGACAGCGCGGCGAGTTTGCGGGGGAATTTCACGCGGGGACTCCTTCGTCAAGGTGGGTGATGGGGCGGGTGCGGACTCATGGCGTCCCGTCACCCTCATGGGAACGCTCCCACATTCGTGGTGGGAGCGCTCTCACGAGGATGGTGTCGCACATCACAGCGGCTTGTCAACCCGCCCTCATCGGAGGCTGAGAATCCCTTGCCGTCACCTGGAGCCGGTGTTACGCTTCCCGGCGGGAGCGCTCCCACAACCTTCCGCACGGAGCCCCGCCACCCCCACAGAGAGCAGGCCGAGCAATGCCGCTAGCCCACTTCCCGTTCCGCCCGGCGTCCCCGCCGGGCCTCCGCACCTCCCCGCACGGCGCAGGCCGGCTGATCGTCGGAGGCGTCGTCGCCCTCGCCGCTGCCCTGGCCGGCAGCACCGCGGCCACCGCCGCCGTACCCGCCGGGACCGGCCCCGCGCCGGCCGCCGTCGTCGTCCCGGCAGCCCCCGCCACCCCCCCTGGGCAGCCCGCTCCTGCGCAGCCCGCTCCGGCGCAGCCCGCCTTAGCGGCCAAGCCGGCACCCGGCGCCGCGTCCGCGTTCGGCCCCAACGTCCGGGTCTTCGACCCGAGCATGCCGGTGGCGCAGATCCAGGCCACCGTCGACGCCATCGCCGCCCAGCAGGTCGACGACGAGATGGGCACCAACCGGTACTCGCTGCTCTTCAAGCCAGGCACCTACGGCACCGCGGAGACGCCGCTAATCATCCAGGTGGGCTACTCCACCGAAGTGGCGGGCCTGGGCAACTCCCCCACCGACGTGACCATCAACGGCCACGTGGACACCTACAACCGCTGCCTGACCGCGGATAACTGCATCGCCCTGAACAACTTCTGGCGGTCGGTCTCCAACCTCACCATCAACGTCACCGGCCTGGATGGCTGCCGGTCCTCGGCCAACTTCTGGGCCGCCTCGCAGGCCTCGCCGATGCGGCGGGTCAACGTCACCGGCGGGAACCTCACCCTGATGGATTACTGCACCGCCGGCCCGCAGTACGCCAGCGGCGGCTTCATCGCCGACTCCAAGACCGGGTTCGTGATCAACGGCTCCCAGCAGCAGTACTACGTCCGTGACAGCACCCTCGGCGGCTGGTCCAACGCCGTCTGGAACCAGGTCTTCTCCGGCGTCAACGGCGCACCCGCGCAGTCCTTCCCGGACCCGCCGTACACCACACTGGCCAGCACCCCGGTCAGCCGCGAAAAGCCGTACCTGACCATCGACGGCGCCGGCAGCTACAGCGTGTTCGTTCCCTCCGCGCGGCAGAACTCCTCCGGCACCACCTGGGAGAACGGCCCGACGGCGGGACGCAGCGTGCCGCTCTCCGACTTCTACGTGGCCACGCCTGCCGATTCGGCCAAGGACATCAACGTCCAGCTGGCCCGCGGCAAGAACCTGCTCTTCACCCCGGGCGTGTACAACATCGACCGCACCCTCGAGGTCAAGCGTGCGGACACCGTGGTCCTTGGACTCGGCATGACCACCCTGACCGCCGTCGGCGGCGCCGTTCCAATGGAGGTCGCCGACGTCTCCGGCGTCCAGGTCGCCGGGCTCACCATCGACGCCGGCACCGTGAACTCCCCGGCGCTGATGCGGCTGGGCAAGGCCAAGGGCAACGCCTCCCACACGGATGCCTCCGGCAAGCACGGGGACCCAGCCAACCCCACGGCCCTGCACGACGTGTTCTTCCGCATCGGCGGCCCGCACGTGGGCAAGGCCTCCGTCAGCCTCGAGGTCAACAGCGACGGCGTGCTCCTGGACCACATCTGGGCCTGGCGCGCGGACCACGGCAACGGCGTGGGCTGGGACACCAACACAGCCGACAACGGCGTTACCATCAACGGCGACGACGTCACCGCCACCGGCCTGTTCGTGGAGCATTACCAGCAGTACAACGTGACCTGGAACGGTGAGCGCGGACGGACGGTCTTCTTCCAGAACGAGCTGCCCTACGACGCTCCGAACCAGGCCGCCTGGCAGCACGACGGCGTCCTCGGCTGGGCCGGGTACAAGGTTGCCGATTCGGTCCGGTCCCACGAGCTCTGGGGCGGCGGCAGCTACGTCTACACCAACGTGGATCCCTCGATCCATGCCAGCCGCGGCTTCGAGGTCCCGGTCACCCCGGGCGTGAAGCTGCACGGGCTGCTGACCGTGAACCTGGGCGCGGGAACGCTGGACCACGTGGTCAACGACACCGGCGCCCCGGTGACCACCGCCGAGGTGGGCAAGCCAAGCTACGTCGCGAACTTCGGCTAAAAGCAAAGCCCGGCCGGACCGGCCCCCGGATGATGTCCATGGGGCCCGTCCCGCCGGGCTTTGTTGTGCCTTCTTGGTATTTCCGTGGGCCGACTACCGGAACGTTTCGCCGGTCCGATGTGCCGGGGGCGCTTTGGCCGTCCGATTTACCGGGCGGTTCCCTGCGCCGCCGGCTTCCGGCGGCGACCCAGGACCAGCATGCCGGCGCCCAGCAGGAACGCGGCCGCGGCGGCTCCGGCAGCGGGCACCAGTCCGCCGGCTCCGGTGCTGGCGAGGACGGGAGTCCCGGCGGAACGGTCCGGGGACACGGCCGCGGCGGCGGCCGCCACCGGTGCGCTGATCGAGAACGTGGAGGACAGCGGCGCGGAGGCGATGCCGTCCAGGGACTGGGACACGGTCAGGGTGTGCAGTCCCGTCGTCAGCCCCGTGGGGAACGGCACGGACCAGTGCCCTCCGGTGGCGAGAACCGCCAGGGCCAGTGAGCCGGAGACGGCCTTGCTGCCGACGCCGGGGCCGCCGGCCTGGCCGGCATCCAGCGGGACGCCGTCGATGCTCACGCTGACCGAGGCGCCCTCCACACCGGTCCCCGAGATGGTCTTGGGCAGCGCGTCCTGCCGGAACGTGGACCCGTCGAGGGACAGTGCCAGGGCGGGGACCGGTGGCTGGACCAGGTACACCGCGGTGGCCGCGGGACCGTCCTCGTGGCCCGGGGAGGTCTGCACCGCCGAGACCGCGAGCTTGCCGTACAGCGGGCCGCTCCCGAAAGGGACGCTCCAGCGGCCGTCGGCGGCGACCGTGGCCGAGCCGGTGACGGCGCCGGTCACCGCGACGGTGTTGCCGGGCGTTCCGGTGCCCTCGATCATGGCGGGTGCCAAGGCGGTGGGGACCGCGGCGGGGGTGGTGATGGCGGGGGCGGTCAGCGCGGAGGCCGTCAGGGCGAACGCGGTGGTCTCCGAGTGGCTGAAGCCGTTGACGGTGGCCGCGGTGTAGGCGTATTTCCCCTCGGTCGCAGGCAATGCGAAGGACCAGGTGCCGTCGGACTGCACGGGTACATCAGTGGGGGCGCCGCCGTCGCGGGTCAGGCGGACCGAGGAGCCGGCGGCGACGGCGGACGCGGGGGCGGCCGCGACACGGCCGCGGATCGTGGTGCCCGGCTGAAGGGTGGCGCCGCTGGCGGTCCCGTCGAGTTGCGGTGCGTTGAGGAAGAGTTGCAGCTGGACGTTGGGAACCGTGGCCATGGCATCCTGCAGGGTGGCGGCGATGGCGCGCAGCTGGGTCCCGTTCTGGGTCTCGGCCCCGGTGTGGGTGCCCACGGCGAAGTTGCCGCTGATCCAAGGCCCGCCCGAGTCGCCGCCGGCGGACTTCACCGTGGTCGAGTCGAAGGCGCGGACGGCGCGCAGATCGTTGTCGTAGTTCGGCGCAACGCTGGTCCGGCCCGGGATGAGCATGATGCCCACGGTGTCGACAGTGCCGCACTTCCAGCCGCTGGTCCGGCCCGAGTGGCAGACCGCCTGGCCCTGGACGGGAGCGAGTGTGCCGATGATCTTGACCGACGACGGCGCCGGGTTGGCCACGTTGTCCCAGATGGTGGCAGCGGGCCGGGGCGTGACGCCGGCGGCGAGGCCCTGGATAACGGCGATATCCGTGCCGATATTGCCCGGGCTGTCCTGCGTTCCCGTGATGGCGGTGTTGCCGGGGCCGCCGAACTGGCTGAAGCCAAAGGTGCCCAGCGGGTCTCGGGTGGTCGGAAGGGGCATGGTCGCTCCGCCTGCCGTCGCCGCGGCGGGCGGCTCCACGGTGGTGGTCTTGCTGATGCCGTCTTCGGCGCAGTGGCCGGCGGTCAGGATCAGGGGGAGCCCGGTCGGATCATAGGCGCCGAACCCGGCGGAGCAGATGGTGCTCACATCCGTGACGTAGCCCTGGCCGCCGAAGTAGTCGGTGCTGGCCTCGGTGGTGATCGGGGCGGACTTCTCCAGCTGGACGTTCTTGTAGCGGGCCACGAACGCGGCCGGGGAGATCTTGCCGGGGGCGGCCGTGGTCAGGGCCGGGCTGGTGCCCGCCGGGACGTTCGTCGCTCCCACGGTGGGAGCGGGCGTCGCCGTCGCCGCGGGAGCCGGGGGGGGGGTGGCGGGGGCGGCGGGGGTTTCCTCGGCGGCGGTCACGCCGCCGGTCCGGATGACGAAGTGGCCGCCGGCGTAGGCCACGGCCTGCAGTCCTGCGGGACCGACGTCGCGGACGTAGGCGGCGAAGAGCTGGTCAGTGCTGGCCGCGATGAGGTCGGCGGCGCTCGGTGCCGGGGCCGGCGCGGCCGGGGCTGCGAGCGTGAACACGGCCGTGAGGCCGGCCGCGTTGAGGGCATCCACCCGGGCCTGCAGCTCGGCGCCCTGTCCGTCGACGATGATCCTGCCGTTGCTGATGCTGATGCCGACGTAGCCGGGCAGTCTGGACAGGGAGGGCAGTGCGTCGGCGGCGCGGCGGGCGAGCTCGCCGGCGGCGTTGAACTGCTCGAGGGTCATGCCGAGGTCGCGGAGGGTCGCCTCGGCGAGGCCGTCCTCGCTGATGCCGGGGGCCGGGGCGGCGGCGGGGGCGGGCGCGGCGGGCGACGTAGGTGAAGGAGAAGCAGTCGCGGGCGAGCCCGGCGTGGGCGACGTCGTCGGCGCGGCCGTTGCCCCGGAAGAGGCGGAGGGGCTGGAGGTGGCGGCGGGTGTCGGCTGGACGGAGCCCGTTTCGGCGAGCGCGGGAACGGCCAGGGACGCTCCGGCGAGCGCAACGGCCACGGCGGCCGTCATCCGCAGCGCAGGAACGCTTTTTGCTATCTTCACCCGGTCACTTTAGCGTCCGAGTTTGGCCCGGATGGCCGCCAGCTCCCCTTCCGTTACGCCATTGTGGCCCAAAAATGTGGAAGTCCTGAGGTTGCGCAGGAATCCCAGGAGGCTGGCCTGCCGGGTGGCGAGCAGCGGCCCCAGTTCGGCCTCGGTCAGGTAGCGCTCGTGCGGGTGCTTGACCGGGGAGACGCGGTGGTGTTCGTTGATGCCGCGCATGGCCCGTTCGTAGGCCAGGGCGATGGCGTCCTCCCCCGCCCCGGCGAGGTCCTGGAGCATCGCGGCGATCATTCCGCTGCGGTCCCGGCCGGCGGAGCAGTGCAGCACGACGCCGGCGGGTGCGGCCGCGATGGCCCGGAAGACCCGGGCCATCCGGTCCGGGAAGAGCCGGACGTTGTCCGGGTAGGACGCGGGGTCATTCAGGTAGGGAACGCAAAGGGCCCGGAACTCCTCGTTGGCGGGGTCCTCGGTGGGGGCATGGACGACGTCGAACGGCGCCAGGGCCGCCTCCGGCACCCGCGGATCAGTCTCGCGGGGGCGGATCTCCTCCGGGTTGCGCAGGTCGATAACGGTGCGGATCCCGGCGTCGTACGCCTGCCGCCAGCCCGTCTCGGTGAGCCACTCGCGGCGGCCCATCCGGTAAACCTCGCCACCGACGTGCCAGGCGTTCACCGCCCCGTCCCAGGTGACCGCTCCGCCCACGGCTCCGTTCCTGCTCATCGGGCAGGTTCCCGTTCGGTCCGTTGCCTGGCGAGGCGGTATTCGAGGTTGTTCCGGACCATGGGCCATTCGTGTTCCAGGATCGAGAACACCACGGTGTCCCGCAGGGCGCCGTCGGCGCTCCTGGTGTGGCTGCGCAGCACCCCGTCCTGTTTGGCGCCGAGCCGGGCGATCGCTTCACGGGACTGGTGGTTGAGCCAGTGCGTGCGGAACTCGACGGCGGGGCAGCCCAGGGTCTCGAAGGCGTGCCGGAGCAGCAGCAGCTTGGAGTCGGGGTTGCTGCCGGTGCCGTGCGCGGAGGCGGCGTTCCAGGTGGAGCCGATCTCCACCCGGGGCACGGCGGCGTCGATGTTCATGTAGGTGGTCATCCCGATGATCCGGCCGGGTTCGCCGGTGGCGGGGTCAAGCAGCCGGGTGGTGAACGGCAGCATGGAGCCGGCCGCCTGCAGCGTCATCCGCCGGTCGATCTCGGCGCCCATGGCCTCCGGGGCGGGGACGGCGGTGTACCAGAGCTTCCATAGCTCCCCGTCCCGGACCGCGTCCACCAGCCCGTCGTGGTGGCTGTGGTCCAGGGGTTCGAGGGCAACGTAGCGGCCGGTCAGCGTGAGCGGCTGGAAGGGGTTCACGGCACCATCCTAGGCCCGCGGCAGCGGCGGACCCCTGGGCATTCCCGTCCGGGGGGCTGGACGCCGTGGGTAGGCTGGGCCCATGATCACAGTCACCGGCACGGTCCGCACCCCGCTGGAGGCCGGCAAGGCCTTCGCCTACCTCTCCGCCTTCGAGCACACGCCCGAGTGGGACCCCGGCACGCCGGTGGTCAGGAAGCTCACCGACGGCCCGGTCGCGGTGGGCCACCGGTACCACGCGGAGGCAGAGTTCCGCGGCAAGCGCCAGAGCCTGACCTACGAGGTGGTCAAGCTCTCCGATTCGGAGATCGTGCTCCGCGGCGAGAACAAGAGCGTGATCTCGGTGGACACCATTGAGGTCCGGCCCGCGGGCTCCGGCAGCGAGGTCAACTACACCGCGGAATTCCAGCTCAAGGGCTGGATGAAGCTGGCCGAGCCGATCGCCCGGCCCATGTTCCAGAAGCTCGCGGACCCCGCCATGGACGGGATGAAGCGGACGCTGGACTCACTGGCCACGCACTCCGGCTAGGCGCTGCGGCCTCAAGAGGGCCGGGAAGACGGCCCGCTGGGGCCGGTTCAGCCGTTCCAGTCGAAGAATCCCTTGCCGGTCTTCCGGCCGAGCTCGCCCCGGGCCACCTTGTCGCGCAGGATCTGCGGCGGTGCGAAGCGGTCGCCCAGGGTCGAGGCGAGGTATTCGGCGATGCCCAGGCGGACGTCCAGGCCCACAATGTCCGTGGTCCGGAGCGGGCCGGTGGGGTGTTTGTAGCCCAGGACCATGGCGTTGTCGATGTCCTCGGCGGACGCGACCCCCTCCTCGACCATGCGCATCGCCTCCAGCGCGATCGCTACCCCCAGCCGGGAGGACGCGAAGCCGGGAGCGTCGTTGACGACGACGGCCGTCTTGCCCAGCGCCTCGACCCAGCCGCGGGCCGCAGCGGCCACAGCATCCGAGGTCTGCTCGCCCAGGACCACCTCGATCAGGGTGGAGGCCGGCACCGGGTTGAAGAAGTGCAGTCCCAGGAAGTTCTGCGGCCGCGCCAGCTCGCGCGCCAACCCGTTCACGGAGAGCGAGGAGGTGTTGGAGGCGAGGTACGCGTCGTCGGCCAGGCGCTCCTCGATGCCGCGCAGCGAGGCGACCTTGAGGTCCCAGTCCTCGGGGACGGCCTCGACCACCAGCTGACGGTCCTTGAAGTCGTCGTAATCCACGGAGACGGCGAGTCGGGAGACCATCTCGTCCAGGTTGCCGTCGACGGCGCCGCGCTCGATGCTCTTGGCGGCGGCTGACTCCACCCGCTCGCGGGCGGCCTCGGCCGACTGCTCGTCGCGTTCGACCACCAGCACATCCGCGCCCTTGATCAGGAAAGCGTGGGCAATGCCGGCGCCCATGCGGCCGCCGCCGAGCACACCGACGAACCGGGGAAGAACGCCGTCGGACGTGGGGGCGGACTGTGCGGAATTGCTCATGGTTACTTCGTCCCGTCGTGCTGGTCTTGAGGTGTGGCGGTTGCGGTGGCGCTCTTCTTGGCGTTTTTCTTGGCGTTCTTTTTGTCCAGGAACGCCTGCATCCGGTCGAACTTGGCCTGGGATTCGAAGAGGATGCCCTGGGCCAGCTGGTCGATCAGCGGGTGCGCCTCGGCGGGGGCGTGGAAGACGGACTTGGTGATCCGCACCGCCAGCGGGTCCTGCCGGCCGATCCTGTCCGCGAGATCGTGAGCGGCATCCATGAGCCGGTCCGCGTCGTGGACTTCGGTGATGAGGCCGACGGCGAGGGCCCGGTCGGCGCGCAGGACGGTCCCGGCCAGCAGGATTTCCTTCGCCACGGGCTCGCCGACGAGTTCCTTGAGCCGCCAGCTGGCCCCGGCCGCGGCCAGGATGCCCAGGCCGGTTTCGGGGTTGCCGATCCGGACCCCGGGCGTGCCGATGCGGAAGTCGGCGGCGTAGGCCAGCTCCGCGCCGCCGCCGAGGCAGAAGCCGTCGAGGGCCGCAATGACCGGCATGGGCAGCTTGGCGATCCGGACGAAGATCGTCGAGTTGATGCCCTGCAGTGCGTCGTCGCGGCGGCGTTCGCGCAGCTGCGCGATGTCCGCGCCGGAGGCGAACACGCCGTTGGTCCCTGCGATGATCAGCACCTTGGGGGTCTGTTCCAGGTAGGCGCAGACCCGGTGAAGCTCGTCGACCATCTGCTGGTCGATGGCGTTGCGGGCCTCGGGCCGGTTGAGCAGCACCACCAGCCGGTCGGGCCGCTCCTCCACCAGGAGCGTCGCGAAGCCCGTGGCGTCCAGGCCGCCGGCGGCCATTAGACGCGCTCCAGGAGCATCGCGGTGCCCTGGCCCACGCCCACGCACATGGTGGCGAGGCCCACCTTGGCGTTCTCGCGCTCCATCCGGCCCAGGAGGGTGATGGCGATCCGCGAGCCGGAGGAGCCCAGCGGGTGGCCCAGGGAGATCGCGCCGCCGTCGCGGTTCACGATCTCCGGGTCCAGGTCCAGCCGGCGCATGCTGGCCAGCGACTGGGTGGCGAAGGCTTCGTTGAGCTCGACGGCGCCGAGGTCGCCGACGCCGAGCCCTGCGCTGGCCAGGGCCTTGCGGGTGGCGGGGACCGGGCCGATGCCCATGATCTCGGGCTCGCAGCCGGCGGAGGCGCCGGCGATGATGCGGGCGCGGGCGGTCAGGCCCAGCTTCCGGATGGCGGCCTCGGAGGCGACGATGATCGCGGAGGCGCCGTCGTTGAGGGTGGAGGAGTTGCCGGCGGTGACCACCGAGCCGCCCGCGACGACGGGTCGCAGCCCAGCAAGCACCTCGGCGGTGGTGCCGGGGCGGGGGCCCTCGTCGGTGTCCACCACGGTCTCACCCTTGCGGGTCTTGACGGTGACGGGAACGATTTCCTCAGCGAACCGGCCCGCTGCGATCGCGGCGAGTGCCCGTTCGTGCGACCGGACGGCGAACGCGTCGGCGTCGTCGCGGGTGATCCCGTCGACCCGGGCCACCTCCTCCGCGGTTTCGGGCATGGAGTAGGTCATCTTCCCGTCGCGGGAGAGCTCACCCTTCTGGAACAGCGGGTTGGTGAAGCGCCAGCCAATGGAGGTGTCGAAGATCTGGCCGGGCTTGGCGAAGGCTGTCTGCGGCTTCTCCTGCACCCAGGGCGCCCGGCTCATGGATTCGACGCCGCCGGCGATCACGATGTCCGCGGCGCCGGCCTTGATCATGTGGCTGGCCATGATGATGGCGCTCAAGCCGGAGGCGCAGAGCCGGTTGACGGTGATTCCGGGGATGTGGAGCGGCAGGCCGGCCAGCAGCGTGGCCATCCGGGCGACGTTGCGGTTTTCCTCACCGGCCCCGTTGGCGTTGCCGAGGATGACCTCCTCCACCGCGTCCGGGTCGACGCCGGCGCGGGCGACGGCCTCACGGACCACCAGCGCCGCCAGGTCGTCGGGACGGACCGCGGACAGGGCTCCCCCGTACCGGCCAACCGCGGTGCGGGCACCGCCAACGAGAAAAGCCTCGACCATGAGAACATCCTTCACCAGAGAGGGGGCCGGCAGTAGAATAAATTACCGACCGTTCGTTCTATAAAGATTACACGGCGGGTCAAGAGGGTCAACCGGGGACGCCTGCATGACGTTCCGGCATATCCCCAACGGCTCAGGCGACGGTGACCCCCAGATGCGCGGCAAGCAGCGGGGCGAGCAGGTCCAACTGGCGCTCGTCAACCACCAGCCCGGACACGCTGCCCAGGCCGCTGACCGCCCGGAAGGCGCTCCCACGCAGGTCCACGTCCTTGAGCCGGGCGCCGGTGAAGTCCAAGGCGCCGATGGTGCAGTCCTTCAGGACCACCCGGGTGGCCGTAGCCGCGCCGAGGTCCAACTCCCCGATGATGCAGTCGCTGATCTGTACGTCCACCAGCGTGGCGCCGCGGAGGTTGACGTAGTCGAGCTTTCCGCCATCGATCCGCACCGACTGCCAGCGCCCCTCGTAGAGCTCGGCGGAACCCCAGCGCGGATTGCGGATCTCCACCTCCGTCAGCCCCGCCCGGGCGGCGGTAAGCACGGGGGCGTTCGGGTCGGACAGGACGCAGTCCCGGAACCCGGCGCCGCGCAGCTGCGTCTCGTGGAAGGAAATCCCGGCGAACGAGCACTCGACGAAGTCCGTACCGGCGAGGTCCAGCCCGTCGGCGATGGCCTGCCGGTAGGAGCGGCCCTCGTAGCGTTCCCCGCGGCGGAACTCGGGGTCCGCGTCCTCCTGGAGATCATCCAGCCGGAGGTCCGGGAGGCGCGGGGCGGTGATTCGGGGCTTGCCGGGTTTCATGACATCGAGCCTAGCGCCGACCGGAAAAGACTTGAACTAGTAAGCATGCTTTGCTTATGCTGGGACCGAAGCAGCCAACCAGAGAAAAAGGCGGTTCCCCATGGGTCTCGGCGACAAGATTCAGCACGAGGCGCAGCACTTTGGTGGCAAGGCCAAGGAGGCTGCCGGGACCGCCACCGGCAACGACCGTCTGAAGGCCGAAGGCCAGAAGGACCAGGTGGTCTCCGATGCCAAGAAGGTTGGCGAGAACGTCAAGGATGCGGTCCGGCGCGACTAGCCGCCCCGCCGCGATGGCCGACGACGCCGGGCGCTCCTTTGGGGGCGTGCCCGGCGTCGTTTTTTCACCCCTCACCCAGCGACTCCACCATCCCGCCCGACGAACCGAGGAGCCCCCGTGGCCAGCACCGCCAACCGCCCCACCGCCGGCAGCACCGACCTGCACAACGTCGACCTCGGCCCGGCCGGGCCGGACGGGTCCCGGACGCTTCGGGGCTACCTGGCCACCCCGGACGGGGAGGGCCCCTTCCCGGCGGTGCTGATGATCCACGAGGTCTTCGGGCTGGACGACATCACGGTCCGCCACGCGGACCGGATGGCCGCCGCCGGCTACCTCACCCTGGCCGTCGACCTCTTCAGCGACGGGGGCGCGCGCCGCTGCCTGGTCTCCACCATGCGCTCCCTGGCCTCGGGCCAGGGCAAGGCGTTCGCCGACCTTGAGGCGGCGCGGCGGTGGCTGCTCGACTCGGGCCGGACCAACGGGAAGGTAGGGGTCATCGGCTTCTGCATGGGCGGCGGGTTTGCCCTGTTGCTGGCCAACGACGGCTTCGACGCGGCCGCGGTGAACTACGGCAAGCTGCCCTCCAACCCGGAACGGGAGCTGGCCGGGGCGTGTCCGATCGTGGCCAACTACGGCGGCCGGGACCGGGGACTGCCGGGAGCCGCCGAGAAGCTCACCGATGTGCTGGAGCGGCTCAACGTCAGCCACGACGTGAAGGAGTTCCCGACGGCGGGGCACGCCTTCCTCAACGACGTCGAGGCGGGGCCGCGGCCGCTGCGCCCGCTGCTGCGGGTGATGGGAGTGGGTCCGGACCCGACGTCGGCTCCGGAGGCCTGGCGGCGCATCGAGGACCACTTCGCCCGGCACCTCAAGGGCTAACGGCGACGGCGG
>NZ_JBFBKP010000031.1:0-46241 GCF_040702285.1 Arthrobacter sp. NPDC080086 | reverse complement strand
TGCGCGCGGCCGCCGACACCATAATCACCCAGGTCTATTAGCGCCACCCACCACGTAAACTCGGCGGGCCCCGCCGCTGGTTTGCTGGGGCGGGGCCCTCCTTTCTGTGTCCGAAGAACTAGATCTTGTTGTTCTTCTTCTTCTTTTCCGGCCACGGGCCGAGCTTGTCCTTGGTGACGGTCGCGTCGCCCTGGCTGCCGGCGTCGGCGAGGTCGCCTACGCGGTGCACCTTGAGCATGTTGGTCGAACCGGCCTTGCCCGGAGGCGAACCGGCGGCGATGACCACCATGTCGCCGTCGTCGACGAGGTCCATCTCGAGGAGGTTGCGGTCCACCTGGGCCGTCATCTCATCCGTGTGGCCCACCATCGGGACCAGCACCGGCTGGATGCCCCAGGTCAGCGCCAGCTGGTTCCACACGTGCTCCACCGGGGTGAACGCGAAGACCGGGCGGGTGGGGCGCAGGCGGGAGAGGCGGCGGGCGGAATCACCGGACTGGGTGAAGGTGCAGATGTACTTCGCCTCCAGCTGGTCGGCGATCTCGACGGCGGCACGGGTGATGGCGCCGCCGCGGGTCTTGGGCTTGGTGCCCAGCGGGGGGACGCGCTCCAGGCCGTGGACCTCGGTGGATTCGATGATCCGGGCCATGGTCTTGACGGTCTCGATCGGGAATTTACCCACGCTGGTTTCGCCGGAGAGCATGACCGCGTCGGCGCCGTCGAGCACGGCGTTGGCGCAGTCGGAGGCCTCGGCGCGGGTCGGGCGCGGGTTGTCGATCATGGATTCGAGCACCTGGGTGGCGACGATGACCGGCTTGGCCCAGCGGCGGGCCAGTTCGACGGCGCGCTTCTGCACGATCGGCACTTCCTCCAGCGGAAGCTCCACGCCGAGGTCGCCACGGGCCACCATGATGGCGTCGAACGCGTCGATGATCTCGGGCAGCTGCTCCACGGCCTGCGGCTTCTCGATCTTGGCGATCACCGGAACCCGGCGGCCCTCCTCGTCCATGATCTCGTGGACGCGGGTGATGTCGGAGGCATCGCGGACGAAGGACAGCGCCACCATGTCGACGCCGCGCTTCATGGCCCAGCGGAGGTCATCCTCGTCCTTTTCGCTCAGCGCGGGCACGTTGACGGCCACGCCGGGGAGGTTGATGCCCTTGTTGTTGGACACGAAGCCGCCCACGACCACCTGGGCCACAACCTTGACGTCGTCGACCTCCAGCGCGCGCAGGGCCACCTTGCCGTCGTCGATCAGCAGGGCATCGCCCGGGTTGACGTCCTCGGTGAGGCTTTTCAGGGTGGTGGAGCAGATGTCCTTGGTGCCCGGGACGTCCTCCGTGGTGATGGTGAAGATGTCGCCGACGGCGAGCAGGTGCGGCCCGTCGACGAAGCGGCCGAGGCGGATCTTGGGACCCTGCAGGTCGGCCATGATGGCGACGGCCTTGCCGAGCTGCTTGGAGGCCTTGCGCACGTTCTCGTACGTGTTGTCGTGCACGGAGTAGTCGCCGTGGCTCATGTTCATCCGGGCCACATCCACGCCGGCTTCCAGCACGGCGAGAGTGTTCTCGAAGCTGGCGATCGCCGGTCCAAAGGTGGCCACAATTTTAGCGCGTCTCATATACCTACCCTAGTAGTCTCTTGGTTGTTTAAGCTGACGGGGAGAAGAACGGCAGGCGTCCTTCACGGGCCGGCGAGGGATCGCCCCGCCGGCCCGGAGCCGGTTTAGAGGACCGAGATGGCACGGTCCGTCGGCGCGACTGGCGCGGGCAGCGTGGTGCTGCCCATCAGGAACTTGTCCACCGCAGCGGCGCAGGCCCGGCCCTCGGCGATCGCCCAGACGATCAGCGACTGGCCGCGGCCGGCGTCACCGGCGACGAACACGCCCTCGGTGTTGGTCATGTAGTAGCCGTCCCGGGCCACGTTGCCGCGGCCGTCGAAGTCGGCACTGACCTGCTCGGTGATGCCGGCCGGTTCGGCGCCGGTGAAGCCGAGCGAAAGGAACACCAGGTCCGCCGGGATAATCCGCTCGGTCCCGGCCTTGGGCAGGCGCTTGCCGTCGACGAACTCGGTCTCGGCGACTTTGACGCCGGTGAGCTTGCCGTTCTCGCCGACGAACTCGACGGTAGAGGCCAGGTAGGTCCGCTCGCCGCCTTCCTCGTGGGCGCTGGCCACCTCAAACAGGGTCGGGAACGTCGGCCACGGCTGGTGCGGGGCGCGCTCGGTGGCTGGCTGCTTGCCGATCGCCAGGGTGGTCACGGATGCCGCCTGGTGCCGGTGCGCCGTGCCGAGGCAGTCCGCGCCGGTGTCGCCGCCGCCGAGGATGACCACGTGCTTACCGGCGGCGTTGATCTGGTTCTCCACGGCTTCCCCCGCCACCACGCGGTTCGCGGGCACCAGGTAATCCATGGCGAAGTGCACACCCTCGAGCTCGCGGCCCGGGATCGGCAGGTCACGGGGCACGGTGGCGCCGGTGGCGATCACGACGGCGTCGTAGCGACGGCGCAGCTGTTCCCAGGTCACGTCGGTGCCGACGGCGACGCCGGTGCGGAACCGGGTCCCCTCGGCCTTCATCTGGTCCAGCCGGCGGTCGACGTGGTCCTTTTCCATCTTGAAGTCGGGGATGCCGTAGCGCAGCAGTCCGCCGATCTTGTCGTCGCGTTCGTAGACCGCGACCGTGTGGCCCACCCGGGTGAGCTGCTGGGCCACGGCCAGGCCGGCCGGTCCGGAGCCGACGACGGCGACCGTCTTGCCGGTGAGGCGTGCCGGCGGCAGCGGGGTGACCCAGCCGTTGTCGAACGCCTGGTCCACGATCGAAACCTCAACCTGCTTGATGGTCACGGCGGGCTGGTTGATGCCCAGCACGCAGGACGCCTCGCAGGGGGCGGGACAGAGCCGGCCGGTGAACTCGGGGAAGTTGTTGGTGGCGTGCAGCCGCTCCATCGCCTCTTCGCCCTTGTCCCGCCAGACCAGGTCGTTCCATTCCGGGATCAGGTTTCCCAGAGGGCAGCCCTGGTGGCAGAACGGCACGCCGCAGTCCATGCAGCGGCCGGCCTGGGCCTTCAGGACACCCTTCTCCTGCGCCTCACAGACCTCTTTCCAGTCCATGATGCGGACCGGGACGGGACGGCGCGGCTGGGTCTCACGCTGGCGTACTTTCAAAAATCCGCGTGGATCAGCCACCGGTAACCTCCAGGATTCGAGACCAAACTTCTTCGCCGTCGGGGTCGAGGCCCTCTTCGATGGCGTCGAGACGGGTTTGCAGGACCGCCGCGTAGTCGCGCGGCAGGACCTTAGTGATGCGGGCGGCGGTGTCGTCGAAGTCCTCGAGCAGCCGGGCGGCATGCTGGGACTCGGTTTCCTCCACGTGCCGGGTCAGCAGCGCGCGGACGATCTCGCGGTCCTCGGCGTCGAGCTCGCGCAGCAGCAACTCGCCGGCGTCGAGGGCCTGCTTGTTCACCCGTTCGGGCTGCAGGTCCAGGACGTAGGCGGTGCCGCCGGACATGCCCGCGCCGAAATTCCGGCCGGTCCGTCCGATGATGAGCGCCTGGCCGCCGGTCATGTACTCGCAGCCGTGGTCGCCGATGCCCTCGACGACGGCGGTGGCGCCGGAGTTGCGGACCATGAACCGCTCCCCCACCTGGCCGCGCAGGAACAGCTCGCCGCTGGTGGCGCCGTAGCCGATCACGTTGCCCGCGATGACATTGCGCTCGGCCGGGAAGACGTTGGTGCGGTCCGGGCGGACGATGACGCGGCCACCGGAAAGGCCCTTGCCGACGTAGTCGTTGGAGTCACCGAACATCCGGAGCGTGATGCCCGCGGGCAGGAACGCCCCGAGCGACTGTCCGGCGGTGCCGGTCAGGGTGATGTCGATGGTGTCCGGGGCGAGCACGTCGGTGCCGAAGGTCTTGGTGACCTCGTGGCCCAGCATGGTGCCCACGGAGCGGTCCGTGTTGATCACGTCAACAGAGATCTTCACCGGCGTCCGGTCGCTGAGGGCCTCGGCGGCCATCCCGATCAGGCGCTGGTCGAAGTGCTTGTCCAGTTCGTGGTTCTGGCCGGTGAGGTTGCGCAGCGGCGCGTCGTCGTCGAACTCCAACCCGTGCAGGATGGGGTCCAGGTCCAGGCCCTCGGCCTTCCAGTGGCTGATCGCCTCGCGGGTGTCCAGCATCTCGGCGTGGCCAATTGCCTCCTCCAGGCTGCGGAAGCCCAGTTCGGCGAGGATCTCGCGGACTTCCTCGGCCAGGAATTCGAAGAAGTTGACCACGAACTCGGGCTTGCCGTTGAACCGGGACCGGAGTTCCGGGTTCTGCGTCGCGACGCCCACCGGGCAGGTGTCGAGGTGGCAGACGCGCATCATGATGCAGCCGGAGACCACCAGCGGCGCGGTGGCGAAGCCGTATTCCTCGCCGCCGAGCAGCGCGGCGATGACCACGTCGCGGCCGGTCTTGAGCTGGCCGTCCACCTGCACCACCACGCGGTCGCGCAGGCCGTTGAGCATCAGGGTCTGCTGGGTCTCGGCGAGGCCGAGCTCCCACGGCACACCCGCGTGCTTGAGCGAGTTCAGCGGCGAGGCGCCGGTGCCGCCGTCGTGGCCGGAGACCAGCACGACGTCGGCCTTGGCCTTCGTCACGCCGGCGGCCACGGTGCCGATGCCCACCTCGGAGACGAGCTTGACGTGCACCCGCGCCGAGGGGTTGGCCCGCTTGGCGTCGTAAATCAGCTGCGCCAGGTCCTCGATCGAGTAGATGTCGTGGTGCGGCGGCGGGGAGATGAGTCCGACGCCGGGCGTGGAGTGCCGGGTCCGGGCCACCCAGGGGTAGACCTTCTGGGCCATCAGCTGGCCGCCCTCGCCGGGCTTGGCGCCCTGGGCCATCTTGATCTGGATGTCGTCGGCGTTGGTCAGGTAGAGGCTGGTGACGCCGAACCGACCGGACGCGATCTGCTTGACCGCAGAGCGGCGGGTGGGGTCCAGCAGCCGCTCGACGTCCTCGCCGCCCTCGCCCGTGTTGGACTTGCCGCCGAGGCGGTTCATCGCGATGGCGAGGGTTTCGTGGGCTTCCTGGGAGATGGAACCGTAGCTCATCGCGCCGGTGGAGAAGCGCTTGACGATGCTGGAGACCGGTTCCACTTCCTCCAGCGGCACGGCCGGGCGCAGTCCGTCCTTGAACTTCAGCAGCCCGCGGAGGGTCATGAGGTTGGTGGACTGGTCGTCCACACCGCGGGTGTAGGCCTTGAAGATGTCGTAGCGGCGTTCCCGGGTGGCATGCTGCAGCCGGAAGACCGTCTCCGGGTTGAACAGGTGCGGTTCACCGTCGCGGCGCCACTGGTACTCACCGCCGCCCAGCAGCGGCTGGTGCGGCTGCTCGATCCCGTTCTCCGGGTAGGCCATGCGGTGCCGGGCGGCCACCTCGGCCGCGATGACGTCGAGGCCGACGCCGCCGAGCTGGGAGTGGGTGCCGGCGAAGTATTCGTCCACCAGTTCCTGGCCGAGGCCGAGCGCCTCGAAGGTCTGGGCGCCGGTGTAGGAGGCCACCGTGGAGATGCCCATCTTGGACATGATCTTCAGGACGCCCTTGCCGAGGCCCTTGATCAGGTTGTAGACGCCGTCCTGCGGGGTGACGCCGGTGACGTCGCCGCAGGCGATGAGCTGTTCCACGGATTCCATCGCCAGGTACGGGTTGACCGCGGACGCGCCGTAGCCGATCAGCACGGCCACGTGGTGGGTCTCGCGGACGTCTCCGGCCTCGACCACCAGCGCGGTCTTGGTGCGGTTGGCGCTGCGCAGCAGGTGGTGGTGCACGGCGCTGACCAGCAACAGGGACGGGATCGGGGCCCACTGGGCGTTCGAGTCACGGTCCGAGAGCACGATGTACTGCACGCCGCGGTTGATCGCGCCGGAGACCTGCTCGCAGATCTCGGTCAGCCGGGCCCGGAGCGCGTTCTCGCCGCCCTCGGGCCGGTACAGGCCGCGGACCTTCATGGCGACGCGGTCGCCGTCGGCGTTCTCGATGTTCGCGATCTTGGCCAGCTGGTCGTTGTTGATCACGGGGAACGGCAGCGAGACCTGAGGCTGTCGGACCCGCTTGGTGTCCAGCAGGTTGCCGTTGGGGCCGATCGCGCAGGTCAGCGACGTGACCAGTTCCTCGCGGATGGCGTCCAGCGGCGGGTTGGTGACCTGGGCGAAGGACTGGACGAAGTAGTCGAACAGGAGCCGGGGCCGCTTGGAGAGGACGGCCACCGGGGTGTCCGAACCCATGGCGCCGAGGGGTTCGGCACCGGTCCGGGCCATCGGGCCGAGCAGGATCTTCAGTTCCTCGGTGGTGTAGCCGAAGGTGCGCTGGCGGATGTTCACCGACGCGGCGGTGTGCACCACATGCTCGCGCTCGGGCAGATCCTTGAGGTCGATCAGGTTGTCCTTGAGCCATTCGGCCCAGGGGTTGGCCGCGGCCACCTCGGCCTTGACCTCGGAGTCGTCGATGATGCGGCCGGCCTCGGTATCCACCAGGAACATCTTGCCGGGCGAGACGCGGCCCTTCTTGACCACCTTGGCCGGCTCGACGTCGATCACGCCGACCTCGGAGGCGAAGACCACCAGGCCGTCCTCGGTGATCCAATAGCGACCCGGACGCAGGCCGTTGCGGTCCAGGGTGGCGCCGACCAGGGCGCCGTCGGTGAAGGACACCGCGGCGGGGCCGTCCCACGGCTCCATCAGCAGGGAGTGGTACTCGTAGAACGCACGGCGGGCGGGGTCCATGGTGGCGTGGTTTTCCCAGGCCTCGGGGATCATCATCATGATCGAGTGCGTGATGGGCCGGCCGGAGAGCCAGAGCAGCTCGGCGACCTCATCGAACGACGCCGAGTCCGAGGCGCCGGGGGTGCAGATCGGGTACAGCTCCTCGGGGCTGTCGCCCAGCAGCGGGTTGGCCAGCTGCGACTGGCGGGCCCGCATCCAGTTCCGGTTGCCCTTGACGGTGTTGATCTCGCCGTTGTGCGCGATGGTGCGGAACGGCTGGGCAAGGGGCCAGGACGGGAAGGTGTTGGTGGAGAAGCGCGAGTGCACGATCGCGAGCTTGGTCTTGAAGCGCTTGTCCGAGAGGTCCGGGTAGAACGGCTCCAGCTGCGCGGTGGTGAGCATGCCCTTGTAGACGATCGTCCGGGACGAGAGCGACGGGAAGTAGACGCCGAACTTATTCTGCGCTCGCTTGCGGATGCGCCAGGCCCGGGAGTCCAGGTCGTTGTGGGAGAGCGCCTCACCGGTGCTGGAGGCTAGGAACGGCTGGGAGAAGTACGGCATGCAGGCCCGGGCCATGGCGCCGACCAGGTCGGCGACCACCGGCACCTCACGCCAGCCGAGGACGGTGAGGCCCTCATCGGCGGCGAGGGCTTCGATGCCTGCCTTCGCGGCGTCGGCTTCGCGCTGTTCGGCGGGGAGGAAGGCGGTGCCCACCACGTACTGGCCGGCGGCGGGCAGCTCGAAGCTGGTCACGGCACGGAAGAACTCGTCCGGGATCTGCATGAGGAGGCCGGCACCGTCGCCGGTTCCCTCATCGGCTCCGACGGCGCCGCGGTGTTCGAGGTTGCGCAGGGCGGTGAGGGCGGCATCGACGATGTCGTAGCCGGGTTCGCCGCGGAGGGTGGCAATGATGGCCAGGCCGCAGGCGTCCTTCTCCTGCTCCGGGTTGTAGAGGCCTGCGGCGTCGGGCAGTGCCGCGAAGCGCCGGAAAGGCGAGAGTGCCGTCGCGGGCTGGTCCGGTTCGGACCAGCTGGGGCTGTGCAGAGTTTGGGTCATGGGAGACGTCCTTCCTCCTGATCGAGCGTATGGGAGGGACAACATTGGCCCGTGACGCTGCGCCGGTGTGACGGGCACAACAGTGTGATTTTCCTACTGGAATTGTAGGCCAGAGCCGCATACTGCACGAACAGTTACGCGGGCCGCCGGCCGGACTTGCGCGCGGCGGTTATGTGCCGGACGCGCTGTCCTATGAGACCACGACGCTGTGGGTAACGGGCCCGGGCGGGGGTTTCCCTGCAGCCCGAATGCCGGTCCTGAACTATGGGGTGGCGTCAGTCTCCGGCGCGGGTCCGGCGGCGCGGCGGCCGGTTTTCCCGGTTGCCGGCTCCGCGGCGGCGGCATCGTGGCCGCCGTTGGGTTCGCCCGCGGCAACGGCCTGGGCCGAAGCCCGGTCCGGACCGCTGGTATTCACCCGGAGATTATCACGGGATTCATTATCTGAGACAGCCGAGTCCGAATGGCGGACGGCCGGGACGGTGGCCTTCTCGGCGTCGCGGCCGCCCTCGACGGCGTCGCCGTCGCGGTCCTCCGCGTCCCGTTCGCCGTCGCGCTCTTCCGCGCTGCCTTCGGCGACGTGGTCGTCGTCGGCATCCTCAGCGTCACCCTCGACGGCGGCGGGTTCGCGGCCGGGCAGGTACACGGTGTCCTCGCCCGTCTTCTTCCGCAGCCCCTGGAGGATGAAGGCCAGCAGCGAGCCGGCCAGGACCAGGAGGCTGGTCCAGACGTTGAGGCGGGTGGTGATGCCGAACAGGCTGATCTGCTCGGCATCGTCGATGCGCATGGCCTCGATCCAGACCCGACCCAGCGTGTAGTACATGGCGTAGAGCCAGAAGAGCCGGCTGCGGCGGAAGGAGAACCTCCGGTCCAGGGCCAGCAGGATCACGACGCCGACGAGGTTCCACAGGGACTCGTAGAGGAACGTCGGGTGGAAGAGCGTGTCCGCCGGCATGCCGGCGGGGAAGTTCGGGTTGGTGGGGTCCACCTGCAGGCCCCACGGCAGGGTGGTGGGCCCGCCGAAGAGTTCCTGGTTGAAATAGTTGCCCCAACGGCCGATGGCCTGGGCCAGCAGCAGGCCGGGCGCGGCGGCGTCGACGAAGGCGCTGAGCTTGACGCCGGAGCGGCGGCAGCCGATCCAGGCTCCCACCGCGCCGAGCACCACGGCGCCCCAGATGCCCAGGCCGCCCCGCTGGATCTGCGGGATGAGCGAGAGGTCGCCGGTGCCGTCGAATCCGGGGCCGAAGTAGGCGTCCGGGGAGGAAACCACGTGGTAGAGCCGGCCGCCGATGATGCCGAACGGGATGGCCCAGATGGCGATGTCCCAGACGCTGCCCTCAGGGGCACCGCGCTTGGCCCAGCGCACGGAGGTGAGCCAGAGGCCGGCGATGATGCCGGCCAGGATGCACAGCGCGTAGGCGTGGATCCGCAGGGAACCCCAGGGCAGCGGGATGTCGAACCCGGACCAGACCGGGCTCGGTATGCTCGTGGGAACCAGCGCTGCCGCGTGGAGGACTGCCTGCATTGACTACGCTTCTTCCTTGGTGAGGCCGGTGCTGAGCTCTTTCGTGAGGGACGCTACCGCATCAACGCCGCCCTCACCGATCGCCGCGACCAGCGCGGTGCCGACGATCACGCCGTCCGCGTAGGCGGCGATCTCGCGGACGTGGCCGGCGTTGGAAACGCCCAGGCCCACACAGACCCGCTCGGCGCCGGCGGCACGGGCCGCGGACACCACGTTCTTCGCGGCGGAGCTGACCGAGGTGCGGGCACCGGTGACGCCCATGATGGAGACCGCGTAGACGAAGCCGCGGCTGGCGTCCACGGTGCGCTTCATCCGTTCCGGAGTCGAGGACGGCGCCACCAGGAACACCCGGTCGAGGCCGTACTTGTCCGAGGCGGCCATCCATTCGGTGGCCTCGTCCGGGATCAGGTCGGGCGTGATGAGCCCGGCTCCCCCGGCCTCGGCCAGGCGGCGCGAGAATTCGTCCACGCCCATCCGGACCACGGGGTTCCAGTAGGTCATGACCAGGACGGCCGCGTCGGTCTTGCTGGTGATGCCGCGGACGACGTCGAAGACCTGGCCCACCTGGAATCCCTTGGCGAGGGCCTCGGTGGTGGCGGCCTGGATGACCTGACCGTCCATGACCGGGTCCGAATACGGGATCCCGATTTCGATCAGGTCGGCGCCGTTTTCGGCCAGCGCGATGCCGGCGGCGATGGTTTCCTCGACGGTGGGGTACCCGGCGGGGAGGTAGCCGATCAGCGCGGCGCGGCCCTGGGACCGGGCGCGGTCGATGGCGGCGGCGGACTTGCTGGCCGTTGCGGCGTTTGCGGCGGCAGGCGTCTCGGAGCTCACAGCTGCTCCCCTTCCTTGGCGATCTCCGCTTCCGGAGAGTTCTTGTCCAGCAGGTCGAACCATTCCGCGGCGGTGGCCACGTCCTTGTCGCCCCGGCCCGAGAGGTTTACCAGCACGATCTTCTCGTGCACGCTCTCCGGGTTGCCGGACTCGGCCGCTTCAGCGGCGAGGCGCTGGCCGATCTTGATGGCACCGGCAAGGGCGTGGGCGGATTCGATGGCGGGGATGATGCCCTCGGTGCGGCACAGCAGCCGGAACGCATCCATGGCCTCGCTGTCCGTGATGGGCTCGTAGCTGACGCGGCCGATGTCCGAGAGGTAGGAGTGCTCCGGGCCGACGCCCGGGTAGTCCAGGCCCGCGGAGATGGAGTGCGATTCAACCGTCTGGCCGTCCTCGTCCTGCATCAGGTAGGAGCGGGCGCCGTGCAGCACGCCCGGGCGGCCGAGTGTGATGGTGGCGGCGTGGCGGCCGGTCTCGACGCCGTCGCCGCCGGCCTCGAAGCCGTAGATCTTCACGGAGGGATCGTCCAGGAAGCCGTGGAAGATGCCGATGGCGTTGGAGCCGCCGCCGATGCAGGCGCAGACCGCATCCGGCAGCCGGCCGGTCTGTTCCAGCATCTGGGCGCGGGCTTCCTCGCCGATGACCTCGTGGAAGTAGCGCACCATGGCCGGGAACGGGTGGGCGCCGGCGGCGGTGCCCAGCAGGTAATGGGTGCTGTCCACGTTGGCCACCCAGTCGCGGAGCGCCTCGTTGATGGCGTCCTTGAGGGTCTGGGAGCCGTTCGTCACGGGGACCACGGTGGCGCCGAGCAGCTCCATCCGGGCGACGTTGAGGGCCTGCCGGCGGCAGTCCTCGGCGCCCATGTAGACGACGCACTCGAGCCCCAGCAGGGCCGCGGCGGTGGCGCTGGCCACGCCGTGCTGGCCGGCGCCGGTCTCGGCGATGACGCGGGTCTTGCCCATCCGCTTGGCCAGCAGGGCCTGGCCCAGGACGTTGTTGATCTTGTGCGAGCCGGTGTGGTTGAGGTCCTCGCGCTTGAGGAAGATCCGCACTCCCCCGGCGTGCTCGGCGAACCGCTTGGCCTCGGTCAGCAGCGAGGGCCGGCCGGAGTAGTTCTTGTTCAGCTCGGCGATCTGAGCGGTGAACTCGGGATCGGCCTTGGCCTTCTCGAAGGTGTCCTCGAGTTCGTCCAGGGCGGCGATCAGGGATTCGGGCATCCAGCGGCCGCCGTAGGAACCGAAGTACGGTCCCGGGGCGTGCCGCAGCGAGGGCGTGCCCTGCGCTGCTTCATCGGGTCGGTTGCCCTGCAGGAACGCGTCCGCGGGGCTTTCCTCTGAGCCGGTCATGGGTGCATCGACCATCAGTCTCACCATCCTGTTCCACTGCTAACTAGATCTTGGGGGCCGAACGGAGGCGTCGGAGGGCCGGACCGCAGAGGCCCGGTGCCCTCCCGGCGTCAGGCCCGTGCTGCGATTTCCTCGGCGCCCGCGGCCATGAATTCGGCGATCCGCTCCTGCGGGGTCGCGTTCTTGACCAGGGCTTCGCCGACGAGGACGGCGTTGGCGCCGTGCGCCGCGTAGTGCCGGACGTCCTCGACGTCGCGCACACCGGACTCGCCGACGACGAGCGCGCCGGCGGGGATGGCTGCGACGAGGTCGGCGAAGACGGAGCGGTCGACGTCGAGCGTCTTGAGGTTGCGGACGTTGACGCCGATGATCCTGGCACCCGCCGCCGCGGCCCGTTCGACTTCCTCCGGGGTGTGGGTCTCGACCAGGACGTTCATTCCCAGCTCGTGGCTCAGCGCCGCATAATCACGGAGCTGGGCGTCGGAGAGGGAGGCGACGATCAACAGGACCAGGTCCGCGCCGTGGGCGCGGGCTTCCCAGAACTGGTACTCATCGATCATGAAGTCCTTGCGCAACAGCGGAACGTCCACCGCGGCGCGGACCGTGTCCAGGTCCGCAAGGGAACCGTGGAAGCGGCGCTGCTCTGTCAGGACGCTGATCACGGCCGCACCGCCGTCGGCGTACTGACGGGCCAGCGAGGCCGGATCGCCGATGGTGGCCAGCGCACCCTTGGAGGGGCTGCTGCGTTTGATCTCGGCGATCACCTTCAGCTGGTCCCTGGCGGAGTCTCCGCCCAGGGCGGCCCAGGCATCGCGGGCCGGAGCGACGGCCGCCACGCGGTCCTTCAGCTCGGCGAGCGAAACCAGCCGCTGGCGGGCCTCCATATCCTCCCGGACACCGGCATTGATGTCGTCGAGAACACTCACTCCTAGTGGCCGGAGTTCTTCAGCTTGCTGCCGCCCACGCCGTAGCCGGCCTTGCGCATGGCGAAGCCAACGACCAGGCCCACCAGCATGATGACCGCGCCGGCGACGAAGATCGGGGTGTTGGCAATCACGAAGGCGATCGATGCGATGAGTGCGCCCACCAGCATGATGATCACGGTGGTCCAGGCGGCGGGGCTGTTGCCGTGGCCGGTGGGCTCGCTGTGGTCGACGTCGTCGTAGATGCCGGTGCCGGCGGCGGGCTTCGGTGCAGACATGGGGGCTTTGCTCATGGAAATCTCCTCAGGATCAATACTGCTTACATTCTGCCATTTTTTGGCCGTGACAATGGCCGGGGACGCGAGCGGGACGGTCGGCACGCGAGCCGGGCCGCGCGGGGCG
Source organism: Arthrobacter sp. NPDC080086 (assembly GCF_040702285.1). Classification (NCBI taxonomy): domain Bacteria; kingdom Bacillati; phylum Actinomycetota; class Actinomycetes; order Micrococcales; family Micrococcaceae; genus Arthrobacter; species Arthrobacter sp. NPDC080086. Next base: position 33,425 of record NZ_JBFBKP010000031.1, on the reverse strand, counting down.
CTGCCTACGTCGGGTCGTCGCCGCGGGTGAGCCGGTCCCAGCTGTCGATTTCGTCGGCGGGACCCCCGGTGCCGGCTTTGACGGCGGCGGCGTCATATTTCGTCCGGCTCTTCCAGTGCCGGCCGGCCGGGACGATCAGCAGCGCGGACAGGCTCAGGAGCGCCCCGGCGACAACGGCCAGGACGGGGAAGACGGTGGTGGCCACCGAGACGTTGCTGCCGCTGATGCCCGTGGCGGCGGCAATGGATCCCTGCGCGGCGGCCAGCGGGTCAGCCAGCACGGTGCCGGCGGCGGTGACGATTCCGGCGGCTGCGAGCAGGATGATGACCGTAATGACCCAGCGTGCCACCTTGCCGCCGATGGCGGCGGCGAGTCCGCCGGCCAGGGCCACGAGGGCCAGCGCCGTGACCGCCGTCGCGGCCTTGCTCCCCTGCACCTGGAGGCCGTCACGGTTGGCGACGGCCTGGCCCAACTGCCCGGCGTCCAGCCTGACGGTGAGCCAGGTCTGGGTGGTGGCGCCGAAGACCGCCAGGGCCAGCACCACGATCAGCAGGACCAGGGTGGACTTGCGGGCCCAGCGGGGAACCACCGGGCTGGTGCTCTTGACCGTGCCACTCATGCCCGGCTCCCCTCGGCACCCGGCACCGTGTCCGGGGTGATGGTGTGCAGGGACTGGGCCGTGTGCACCGCGCGCATGGGGGCCGCGGCCTTGTTGATGGTTTCCTGGGCCTCAGCGGCGTTCACCGAGTCCGCGACGATCCCGCCGCCGGCTTGGACGTAGGCGCGTCCGTCGCGCAGCAGGGCGGAACGGATGGCGATGGCCATGTCCATGTCGCCGGCGAAGTCGAGGTAGCCCACCACGCCGCCGTAGATGCCGCGGCGGTGGGGTTCCAGCTCGTCGAGGAGGCGAAGGGCGCGCGGCTTGGGGGCGCCGGAGAGCGTACCGGCCGGGAAGGTGGCCTTCAGGACGTCGTAGGCGGTGGCGTCGGGGGCGAGCCGGCCGACGACGGTGGAGACCAGGTGCATGATGTGGCTGAACCGCTCCACCTCCATGAACTGGGTGACGTCCACGGTGCCGGCGACGCAGACCTTGGAGAGGTCGTTGCGGGAGAGATCCACCAGCATCAGGTGCTCGGCGCCTTCCTTCTCGTCGGCGAGCAGTTCCTCGGCCAGGGCCTTGTCCGCTTCCACGGTCTTGCCGCGCGGGCGGGATCCGGCGATCGGGTGGGTGATGACCTCGTCGCCGGTGACCGTCACGAGCGCCTCGGGCGAGGAGCCGACGATCGAGTATTCGCGGCCGTCGGCGTCGGCCAGGCTGAAGAGGTACATGTAGGGGCTGGGGTTGGTGTTGCGCAGTACGCGGTAGACGTCCAGCGGGTCCGCGCCGCACTCCATCTCGAAGCGGCGGGAGATCACCACCTGGAAGACCTCCCCGTCAATGATCGCCTCCTTGCCGCGGTCCAGGGCGGCGAGGTACTGGTTCTCGTCCCAGCGCTCCTGGACGCTGGAGGCGAAGTCCAGGGCGGCGGATTCCAGCACGGAGACCGGCTGCGCCGTGGGGGTGCTGACCTTGGCGAGCAGTTCCTTGACCCGGGCGACGGCGTCGTGCCAGGCCTCGTCCACGCGTTCGGAGCTGTTGTCGAAGTTGATCGCGTTGGCGATCAGCAGGACGGTGCCGTCCATGTTGTCGTGCACGGCCATGTCGGTGACCATGTTCAGCGCCATCTCGGGCAGCTGCAGGTCATCCTCGGGCGGGCTGGTGAGCTTTTCCCAGTGGCGCACGGACTCCCAGCCGAGGAAGCCGACCAGGCCCGAGGTGAAGGGCGGCAGGCCCTCGAAGCGTTCGGTGTGCAGGGCGCGGACGGTGTCCCGGACGGCGTCCACGGGGCTGCCGGACAGGGGGACGCCCACCGGCGGTTCGCCGAGCCAGTGCGCCTGGCCGTCCTTGGTGGTCAGCGTGGCGCGCGACCGGGCACCGATGAAGGAGTACCGGGACCAGGATCCGCCCACGGCAGCGGATTCGAGCAGGAACGTTCCCGGCTGGCCCTGGGCGAGTTTGCGGTAGAGGCCGATAGGTGTTTCGGCGTCGGCCAGCACCTTGAGGCGGACCGGGATGACGCGGTTGCCGGCCGCGAGCTCGCGGAACTCCTCCAGGCTGGGGCTGATGATTCCGAGGTCCTGCATGGCTGCGTACTTCCACCTGTTCTGTAGGTCTAAGGTGTGCGGGTTGGTTCGGCTGCGGTAGTTCCCGGCTGCGGCGGCGCCGGCTGCGCCGGATGGTGCCGGACGGGTCAGCCGGCGTGGCCGACGACGGCGTCGAGGTCGCGTCCGTCGAAGCAGGTTCGGGTGCCGGTGTGGCAGGCTGCGCCCACCTGGTCCACGCGGACCAGCAGGGCGTCGCCGTCGCAATCCAGCGCCAGCGACTTGACCCACTGGACGTGGCCGGAGGTATCGCCCTTGCGCCAGTATTCCTGGCGGGACCGGGAGTAGAAGGTCACCCGGCCGGTGGTCATGGTCCGATGCAGCGCCTCGTCATCCATCCAGCCGAGCATCAACACCTCGCCGGTATCGAACTGCTGGATGATCGCGGCGACCAGTCCGGCGGCGTCCCGCTTAAGGGACCGTGCGAGGTCCTCGGGGAGGGGGCCGGAAGGCGCGGCGGGGGCGGGGGCGGGCTGCTCAGACATCACCCCCAAGTCTAGTGCCTGCGCGGGACACGCCACCCGCCGGGTCCCAGTGCGAAGTCTTCGGCGCCACCGAACCACCTCCGGGCGACCTCGACGCCGTGCACCGGGGCAGCCGCCGGGCTTGGCCCGCCGTCGTCGCCCTATCTCCTTCATCACCCGCACCACGGGTTACGGCCACGGGTTGCGAAATGACGGCCGTTTCCTGTGCGCAGGGAGGGGCGTCTCGTGCTAGTTTCACAAGTGATGCATTTCGTCGACCCGTCCCGAGAAGTCCTGGCCGAAACCCTGCTTGCGGCCGGCCCCGACTCCCCCACGCTCTGCAAGGGCTGGCAGACGCGTGATCTTGCCGCGCACCTGTACCTGCGCGAGCGTAAGGCGCGCGTGGGACTGGGCCTGCTGATCAAGAGCCTGAGGAAGACCTCGGATGAGGCGACGGCGGAACTCGCGGAGACCCTGAAGAGCCCTGAGGCGTACGCGACGCTGGTCAACACCTTCCGCGCCGGTCCGCCCGCCCTGTCCCCCATGCGGATCAAGGCGCTGGATGAGAGCTCCAACCTGACCGAATATTTCGTCCACACAGAGGACGTGCGCCGGGCTGTGGACCGCTGGGCCCCGCGGGCGCTGGACGAGGGCTATTCGGATGCGCTGTGGGATGACCTGATCAAGCGCGCCGCCATCCTCTACCGCGGCGTCGACCTGGGCATCGTGCTGGTCAGCCCGTCCGGACCCCGGCACGTCGCCAAGCGGGCCCCCGTCTCCGTGGCGATCGTCGGCGAGCCCGGCGAACTGCTGATGCATGCCCACGGCCGCACCCGGCACGCGCTGGTCACCTTCGAGGGCCAGCCCGACGCCGTCGCCCTCCTGCAGTCCGCCGAAGTCGGGCTCTAGGCGACTGCCCGCGGGCACGACTGCAGGGAAGCCATGAGCTGGGACAGCTCAAGGCTTGGTGGCGGCCAGCGTCCGGGCGAGCCTGGCAGCAGCTGCGGTCCGCCCCCCTGTGGCCTCGGATTGTGAAGGATCCTCGCTGACGCATTCCCGCAGTGCGGCCGTGACATCGGAGACCAGGTCGGGGAAAGCGCAGGACCGGTAGTCCGCGCCGTCGGCAGCGACGGCACGTGAACGGTTGAGCGTCCCGGCTACCATGACGGCCACCTCGGTTCTTCGGGCCATGCCAAGCTTGCTCAATATCGAGGAGACCATGTTCTTTACCGTCTTCTCCGCGATGAACATCTCCTGACCAATCTGCCGATTGCTGAGCCCGGTGGCGATGCCCAGGGCAACTGTTGATTCGCGCTTCGACAGGTCCCGTAGCCTCATCTCGTCAACCCCTGGATGCACATCCCGGGCCGGTCCCATGAGGGCCGGGTAAAACCTGCGGCTGTACGCGGCGTGGCCGGAGAGGACGCGGGAAATCAGCCTGAGCTGCTCACCGCTGTCATCCAGCTTCGAAAGGCAACCCCAGGCACCCGCGAGGATTGAGCGGATGAGCACCGATTCGTCGTCGCTGGCTGTCATGAGGATGCACCGGATAGATGGGTCGGCCGTGGTGACGGCGCGGCATACTTCCGCTCCCGAGCCGTCCGGAAGATCATCATCGAGAATGGCCAAGGCAGGGCGCAGGGCAGGAATCCGGCGGGACGCCTCACGCGCCGACCCGGACTCGCCCACAACGACCAATCCGGCAGACTCCACCAAATAGCGCGCGCCACGCCGCACAATTTCGTGGTCGTCCAACAGGTACACTCCGCCGCCAGGAGCGGCAACGGGCAGAGGGAATTCCGGGTCAGCCATCATTGCTGTTCCGATCTGTCGCCTTTGCCTCCAAAGGCGCCGTCCATGAATCACTGGGCCCGCTTAGGACAACGCGGGTAGTTTCCCGCCCGAGGCTAGCAGGCCCTCCCGGGAACCGCGCACCGCCCCCACGACGCCGACCAAGAGGGGTCCAAACCCTAGACCCCACCGAGCCCACGAGACAGTGCCCAACGTCCCGAGAGCAGGCCGCCGCGGATTCCCGCCGTCGCATGACCGCGCAAAGGACGCTTCCCTAGCTGTCAATTGTCAGGTGCCGCGGCAGGTTACTGCGCACGCGTCGGTTGGCGGCGGGCAACCAGGTCGGCAACACCTACCCCAATGAGAGCCAGGATTAGCGGTGATTTGGCACCTTCTGCAGCGATCACCAGGATCAGGGACTGCTGCTCCCCGGCGGGGTGCTGTCCAGTCGTCATCGTAGTGCCGATGAACGCAACAGCAGCCAGGGTTGCCAGCGCTACGATCCGGCCGGCTGTGCCCCGGAGGATATTGCGGTGCACCATCACCGCTGCGAGGGCGAGGAGAATCAGACTCAGCCGCCACACGTATGGCAACCAGCCGGCTGAGATCCCAACGGCGCGGGAATCAAAGGTCATGAATGCGCTCATCCCGGACATCACAAGCTGCATCGTGAGATAGCCCGTCAAGAGAATGAGCAGCAGCGAACCCGCCACAGCGGTGACAACAGCAATTGCCGGCCCACGTTCCGGCGCCGGCGTTGTATTCGGCCTGTTCTGACCAGTCAGCTGCTGCACCGAGACTCCCCCCCATTAGTTGTGCCTCGACTCTAAACCCTCGGGAACGGTCCGATAGGAATCAGGGAAATCCGGTGATTCACGTCATGGTGTTCGCCTTGGCCGCGGTCGGAGGACACGCAGTGCCGATCGTGGGTCGCTGCCCGGACCTGTAGGCCGAGGCTATGACGGGTCCAAGCTCATCCATCACCGTATGGTTCCCGGGGAGCACCACATGGGCCAGAAATTCGGACTCCAGCGTTGCAACGCCCGCTGTCGCTGCCGCGAGTTTGGCATCCGTCGACAGGGCTAAGGCGTGCCAGAAGCGACGGGCATCGAGTTCGAGCACTCGTGCGGAAGCGTCCCGGCCGGGGACCTCGGAGACTCCATCCGGAGCAGTAGCGTGCGCCTTTGCCGGCACCAGCGGAAGCACCATCCGGAATTGCCTTCCGCAGGCCCTGAACGAAATAGCGTTCAGATGGCCACGTTGGCTGAAAATAATCTCGGTTGCCCCAAAGTTCAGCAGGGAACGTTCGATGTGTTCCCGTGAAGCACCGACGCTAATGGAATCACCCCGCGTGTAAAAACTCCGGGAGTCGTAAATTGCCACACCTCCAACTATCCCCCGCCGAGCCGTCTTCTCAGCAACGTGCGGATCTGTTTGTTTGCTTCTTGAGCGGGCCCACATGATTCGGGCACGAGGGAACCGGCCGGCCTCAATCCTGGGTGGCCGCCGGCAGCAGTTCAGGGCTGCACGGAGTCGAAGAACCGATAGGGCGGCTGCGCCATGGAAGGTTCTTCCGGGTGTGTTTTGGATCGGATGAAATCGATATTTTCCTGCGACAGGACCGTTTCGCCGTGTCTATCAGAATCGGCGTTCTCTCCGGATTCGGCATTGATTTCGGCCGAGATGGTCCGGGGTAGAACTACACAACCAGGGTTGTCGATAAACCACTGCTTGCTGGCCGGAGACAGGCGGTGCCAGTGTTCCTCAAGATGCATGGAAGTCATTGTTTCCTTTTCCGTTGCGGGTCGTTCCAGGACGATGCTTTCTCGGCCCCCAACTACGTGCCGAGAAAGCAACCCGCGGCGCAGAATTCGCGCCAGTGCGCCTGGGAGTATTCGTCGAAGCTGATGTCGGCCGCGGACCGGCGGACTGCTTCGATTCGCTGCTCTTCGAGAAGCCCCAAAGTATCCAGTTCTTCTGATCTATGCGCGCGTTCCGCGTCGGCTTGCACTGAGATCTCGCGCAGGATCGTGCCAACCAGGTGCGCAAGACCTGACTTAAGGTCCTGCAGATTGGTGTTGGTAATGAGGAGGCGGCGGTCAGAGACTCGCAGCTCGACGTCGCTGTAGCCCTCTTCCGCCAAGCGCCGGGTGACGCTCTGATCATGAAGCAGGTCCAGTTCCCGGGGCTGGGGCCTACGGGAGAAGACGACAGGGACAATGTATCGAGACGCGGCCTTCGCCGTGCCGAGGTCGTGAGGCAGGGCGGAGGCGAGAACCCCGCTGAGGGCGAGTCTCCCCACGGTTTGGACGGGCTGTACTGGGGTGGTGGTCATGGCATAGCGCCAACATTTCTTGGAGATGCGCAGTCGACAACGCCGGAAAACGGGCGGATCAACGGCGGCTGGAGGTCGACGAACCCGAAACCGGGCCTATCGGTAGGGAGGGCAGGGCCGCAAGAGTCCGGCCTGCACGCGGCAGAACGGTGGGGCCGCCCTCGTCATCCCAGCTCATCACCACGAGGTTGCAGTGACCGGATGTCGCAGCCGCATGGTGCCGGCGGCGGGCGCGGAGCTAGTTTCAAATAGTCGGAATACCGGATGTCCAGTCAGGCCGTCCCGATACTCTGACTGTACGCCCTCGTCCGCTGAGATAGGTGGAAACTGACACATCAATGGTCAAGCGGTGGGTTCGGATCGCCCGGCGGTCCACCATCCAGCGACTGGGGCAAGGCCTCAGGAGTCACACGACTGCCAAGGCCCCCTTGGCGCTCTCCACCAGCACGTGCGTTGCCGCCGGAAGGTGAAGGACCTCGCCGTCGATCTGGCACGGAACGGCGTCCCTCGTGGTGAAGGCGTAACTGCTCACGCTTGGCTGGTGGCCGAGGCCCAGCGTCACAGCCCGCAGCGTCATCAACGCCATCTTCCACCGCCCGGCATGTGGCAGCGTCACCACCTCGAACATGCCGTCGTCCGGAGTGCCCATTTCGCTGACCGTTCCGTACTTGGCCATCCGGGAAATGTTGGCAAGGATCAGGCTGTCAAAGCGCGCAGTGGCTCCGTCTCCCCGAATGAGCTCAAACGGACTCAACGCCGAAAGGGTGCGGGCCACGGATATGAGTTCGAGGATTTTTCCCTTGCGGCCCTTCTCGATGCCGATCGCCATCAAGGGTGTGAGTCCGAAGCCTATATACGAATGGGCGTACTGCGTCTGCTCGCCGTGTTCCCCGCTGAATCGGATGCGCAACAAGTCGATGTGGCGGATCCGGCCTTCACGCACGGCAGCAGGCAACGAACGCGCGGGCATGCTGCGGTGATGATCATTGGCGTTGCCGGCCGCGACGACGGTACACACAGCCCTGCTGTCGCGTACATCCATGACCCCGTTGACGACCTCGTGGTACCCGCCGTCGCCGCTGATGGAAACAATAAGGGGCGCACCCCTGGCGGCCGCGGACCGCGCCAGCTCCCGGGCATGCCCGGCGAACTCCGACGGCATCGACTCAACCGGCAGACCCGGCAATCCGTCAGCCAGGCTTCGCCGCACCTCATCGATCCTGGCACCCATCCCGGGCTTGCCGGGATTGAAGATCAGGACAATCCGGTCAAAGCGCTCGGCGGCTACCCGCTCATCAATCATGGCTGCCCTTCCACGCCGCTGTTACCGAAACAGTCACACCCCTGTCCCATGGGCGCCGTGCAGCTCGGCCCCACCGGCTTTCAGACCATCATGACACTTCTGCGGGTGATGCTCCCCGCCGAGTACCGCAAGCTCGCCTTCTCGTTCCCGCGGGCCAAGCCGAGGCGGCGTCGCCGTCGTCAGCCCCTGGTCGCACCGTCCTTCACGTGCGCCTCAAGGACGTCACGGATGCTGGTCCACGCCTGCGGCCCGTAGCGGTCGTTGTTCACGTGATGCAGCTGGCCCTCGCCACTGAACATACTGACGAAATATTGCATACCCTGCCAGGCAGGGAACGTCGCGTCCTCGTCCCTTGATATGCGACGTCCGATCCGGGCCATGCCGGACAGCAATCCCGTGGTGCCCGCCCACTGGGTGCTGAACGCGGCGCCGGTGAGCTCTGTCATAATCCGCGCGATATCCCGGGCTGTCACCCGGCTCCCGGCCACCTCGACGACGCGTGGCGCGGCGTCGTCCAGTGCCACGCGAGCGACGGTGCGGGCGACGTCGTCTTTGGTTGTGAAGTCGAGCAGCTGGTCGGGCGAGGACCAGTAGAGGACCTTGTGCCTCCTGAACAGGATCATTGGAGCCTGCCCGGTCAGCATGTCCGCGAAGGCCCCGTTGAGCACGGACGTGGCCCGGAGCGGAGTGGCATCGACGGCGGCGGCGAACTCCCGGCGCAGCTCGAAGTTGCGGTTGCTGCCAGGGGTTACCCGGCGGTAATCAGCCGAGTAGTCGGACGGGATGAAGCGTGCCACACCGGCCTCAACGGCCGCAGCCAGCAGCGCCTCCTGGGCGTCGACGATGACGGAGCGCGCGCCGCTGACGGCAGACACGACGACGTCGGCGCCGCGGAGGGCGTCGACGAGGCCGGTGTGGTCCGTATAGGCCGCCGCGCGAACCTCAACGCGGTCACACCCGCCGTATTGCGCCTGAGCGGCGCCGCCGCCTGGGCGGGTCAAAACACGAACAAGGACTTCGGCGTCGGCGGCGAGCAGCTCGCGGACGATCCGATGGCCGAGATCACCGGTGGCTCCGGCAACGAGGACAGTGGTCATGAGGTTGCTCTTCTCTGTTCGTTTGGCGGGGCGTTCAATGCGTAAAAACATGCCCTGAGGTATCAACAGGCCGGGCGTCACGCCCAAGGGAATCGCTTGTCCCACCGGATAGACCGCGAGCTGGGCCACGGAGGGCGGGAAAGCTGGCCCCGACTGGCCCCAAGACCGCCCTGCGAGTACATCAAAGCAGGCTATCCACTGGATTCACCGCATGATTCCGGTTCTCTTGACCTGCGTGGCTGGGGATTCCTTCTGGCAGCTCATCACCCGATCCTACGCGCGGAGGCCGGGCGGTTCCCCTCTGTGCTGCCCTCCAGTCATCACCGACCCGCCTGGTCCATCACGACTTTCGGGGCCAGTGAATCTTCCCTCTGGCACGCTCCGGTTCATTCGCCGTTGGCGGTTCCCTCGATCCAATCGACGGCTTAGTCGGAAAGATAAATTCCTTCGGGATTTTGTTCCCCGATCCACCAGGCGTTCGATGCAACGTCGCCGCCGGCGGCCGCGATCTTGATCACGACATCAGCGGCGATAGCCTCGCCGTTGTGTTCGATCAGCCACGCCCGTGCATCGGCGTCCAAATTTGGCCACCACTCGATGGTGTTCATCCTGTCATTCTCCGCCCCGGTGTAGCGGATGGATAGCCACAGAGATCGAGCAGCGCCGCGAGACCCAACATGGTGGCCCGTAGGCCGGCCGTTGGTCCAGGGTCCGCTGCGGGACCCTGAACCAACCATCGCGTCAGTCGTGGGCGAGGACCGTGTTGATCAGCTTGATGAGCTCGGCCGACGCCGTTTGAGTCACCGCCGGCCCCGCCTTCACCGCAGTGATGGCGAGATTGCCCTTGACGCCGGTGACGGTCAGTGCGGTCTGGGCTTGTCCGGTGGCAAGGTGCTGGGTGGTGAGCGCCGCAAAGGACGCGTCGCCGTCGGACTTGGCGTCAACGGGCGTGGTCTCAGTGGTTATTTTCTGGCCGCCCACCTCGATGGTGAACGACTTGCACGGAGCGGCCGCAGCCTGTGAGGCAGCAAGCTGTTGGGTCATGGTTTTGGTGTCCTTCAGTGCGATGACCGTCACCGCGATCGTCGTTTTGTCGGCCGCGGAGATGGACGTGCCTCCGGCGTAGGTACTGCCGTCCGGGACATTGGCGTTGCTGTCGACGAGAGGTTTGCAGGTTTCGGGGCTCACCACTGCGGTCTTGAGCAGCTCTTTGGCCCTGAGAATGCCTTGATCGATCTGCGCGGCCGGAACGACGGTCAGGGGCTGGCCCTGGTCATCCCTGAGCGTGGAGAGCAAGCCGCTGAGGTCTGCGTTGCTGAAGGTCTTCACGGGGGTCGGTGTGGACGAGGATGGCTGGGCCGCCGCCGGCGTAGCCTCCGCCGTCGCGGTACCTCCTCCGGTGCCGGACCCCGTTCCGCAGCCGGTGAGGGAAAGCAAGGCGGCCGTGATGATCGCCGCCGTGGTGGATGTTCGCTGCATGAGGCGTCCCTTCTCGGATCACCGGTCCGCCTCCCGATCCGGGGGGCGCGCTCCGGCACCACCCGGATGCGGTGCCCCGATAGGAGCCGGACCGTGCGGCGTCTAGCTCAACGCAGGTAAGCAGCACGCGGGTCCGGGCCCCGCAGACTCAACGGCAGGTGCAGCGCGTCCCCCTCGCGCGCCGCTCGCTGGCGCGATGGCGCCCAAACTATCCAAAGCGACGGCGAGGCAACAGAGAGTGCACTACTTGTTTTTTTGGCCGCCCGACGCAAGTAGGGACGCTACTCAGCCGGCCCTCTGTTCTTCGTCAGGTCCTCGGCCACCATGACCAAAATGCCGCTCGGACCGCGGAGGTACGTGAGCTTGTAGATGTCCCGGTACGTTGCCACCCCGCGAAGCGGATAGCAGCCGTGCCGGGACGCTATGTCCAGCGCCGCGTCGATGTCGTCCACGGAGAACGCAACGCGGTGCATGCCAATCTCGTTGGGCAGGGTGGGGCCTGTCTCGATGGCGTCGGGGTGGAGGTATTCGAAGAGCTCGATCTGCCCGTGCCCGTCCGGCGTCGTCAGGACGGCGATTTTGGCGTGGTTACCGTCGAGGCCGACGGCGGTGTCCGCCCACTCCCCCGCAATGGTGTCCCGGCCGACAAGTTCGAGGCCCAAGTCAACAAAGAAGGCGATCGCCGCCTCGATGTCGCGGACGGCAATCCCAACGTTCTCCAGTTTGATCGTCATCCTCCGCATGCTACCCACCGACGTGCTGCGCATGTGGGAAAGCCCTGATTCAAGGCGGCCCGCAGGCCCCGGGCTAGACTGATGACCTAGGGGGAAGTCATGGAATGGATTCTTTTAGGCATTGCCGCTCTGGTCATTATCGTTGCATCTATTTGGCGCGATGTCTCAAGAAAGTCGCTACGGCCGCCAGCGGTATCGGGCCCGGATTCGGAACGGGCGCTTCGCGACTTTCACCGCGGCCAGACCCTGGGCAATTCACATTTTGTCGGCCTGGATAATACGGGCCACCGCCGATAATCCCGGGCCGCAGCGGGTCGTAACCGCGGAAGTATCCGCCGCCCTAATCCAACGGCGTTACGGCGCACTGACTGTTTATGCGATTTTGGTGAAGGCGCCAGCCACATGCCGGCGGAATCCCATTCGCCTCACCGTAAGGTTGTGCCCAATGGACCAGGAAAGGGCGCATGTTGTGAAAGCGGACGAAGTGACTGTGGGGTGTTATCCGCGCGACGACGTCTCCTGGGCGAAAGATGGCAGGGTCCGGGAAGGTAGCGCCACGATTTTGGTCCGCCAGGCTGACGGGACCCTGGAGCCTTCAGGAGAAGTCGTCTTGGGCGAACTGCGCATCCTGCATCCTGATGTGAAGGTGGGTGGCGAGTTTGTCATCGAGCTACGCGCCCGTTTCGACTCGGAGACATTCCACCGTCGGGTGACCTTCGTCGCCAGTGGTGACGAGGCCCGTGACGTCTTCATATCGGCGGTCGGGCCCGGCGGGCATGCTGAGCCGAAGGCCGGCCCATTTAAGCGGAGGCGGTACTCGGGCTTCGAGTTTGGAGTGATGGTCATGGGCGCAACAACCGAGAAGGGTACCCGGATCGGAGACGTCTTGGGCCCGCTCATCGAGCATGGACCCAACGATGGCGTCGGGGCCGCCGCTTCTGCCTAGCAGCGGCAAGAGCCGTTGTTGGCGCCGACGCTGCTGTCGTGGCTCAGTCACGGAGCGGTGACCCGACAACCTCGAATCGGAACCCTCCAAATGCGCCGGACAGTAGCGGGCGTGCGAGGGCGATAGACGCCTGAACCTCCGGCAATGTGAGGGACGACCGATGCGCCTCCTCGTTTTCCCACAGCTCCACGACAAACACGGTGTCCGGGTCATCCTCGTTGACTCCCACCTCGTAGGCAAGGCAGCCGACCTGCCGAAGGGTCTCGCTGCGCCGCGTCAAATGACGCACCAGTTCGTTGCGCTTACCAGAGACTGTGCCAAGCGTTCCCACATTCGCAAATGTCATGGCCCCACAGTAGTAGGACAGTGCACGATTCACGGCGCATGTCTTCGGAGCATCAGCACGGCCTGCGGACCCCGCTTCATTGATCCAGACGATGCGGGCCGGGGCGCCGTGTAGTTTGAGGTCTTCGAATTGGGGAAAACATATGGTTCTTAAGTTTATCGCTCGACCTTTGCCGGCTGCATTTGATGACGCATATGCGGTCATAAGGAGAAGTAACCCGCTGCGATAAGGAATGACCTGACCGCGCCCGTATGCCGGTCCCCCACTGCGACAACCGAGGTTTGACGTACGACACTGCGGAATACTCGTTCAGGATGTCCCGTGCAGGCCGCCCGCAATCTGCCGGGCGGAGATGCCCTAAAGGGAATCCGGCGCCGGACTATCGACTTCGTCTCCACCCGCTCTTAGTCCGGCTCGCTGACTCTGCCAATGGTGGAGTATCGCTGGGCGAGGCTGGTGAAGGCTGAGGTGAGTTCGGGGGGACCTACGACTTCCATGTGCGCTTCAAATTTTCCAAATGAGGCGGCCAGCGCTTCCCAGGACCAGGCTCCTGCTTCGAGGCTGCAGGTTCGGGCATCGATGGCGGTAACTGTTCCGTCGTTGGCGAAGGGAAGGACTTTCTGCGCGGGGAGGTGAAGAATGACTGTGCCGCGGCATTGCCACTGATTGAGATGGGACCCTTTGAAGCGGGCGGAGACAAAGTCCTTGACGTCGCCGCCAGGTACCGTGCGAGGGGTGAAGCGGGCGCCACGGGGTTCACGGGGGTGGAGCCGATCGATTCTGTAGAGGCGCCAGTCGCTTCGGTCCAGATCCCAGCCCACCAGGTACCACCGCCCGTGAGAGCTCACCAGGTGATGGGGTTCCGAGCGGCGGGGCGTTGGCGCCTGATTTCCAGTCTCGGAGGTGTCTTCGTCTGCGGCGTAGTCGAAGCGAAGGGATTCCCGGTCACGGATGGCGTTAGCCACAGTGACAAGGGTATTCAAGGAGACGTTTCTCGGCGCGGCGTCGCCGGGGCGCCCGACGGGCGTGACTGTGAGCGCATCGAGTCGGCGCCGGAGCCTTGAGGGCATGACTTGGCGGACAGTGCCAAGGGCGCGGATTGCGGCTTCTTCAATTCCCGCGCCGAGGGCGGGGGCTGCCTGCAGGGCAATGGCCACGGCGAGGGCTTGATCATCGTCGAAGAGCAGCGGTGGCAGCTCTCTGCCGGCGTTGTCGAGACGGTACCCGCCGTCCGGACCCATGGTGGCCTGGATGCTGTAGCCCATCTCACGCAACCGGTCGATGTCTCGGCGGACGGTACGGTCACTGATCTTCAGCCGGGTGGCAAGGAGTGACCCTGGCCAGTCCTGCCGGGTCTGCAATAGAGACAGCAGATTCAGCAGCCGTGAAGTCGTTGTCATGCACTCCAGCATAATCGGAGGTCTAGGACACAACCTGACCTAAACACCTGTAATGCTGGTTCCATCGAGCCGGTAGGCCGAATTCACCGAGGAGCCCAATGACCATTCAAACAACCACACACCTCAACTTCCGAGGCGACGCACGCCAAGCACTGGAGTTCTACCAGTCCGTATTCGGCGGACACACCGTGCTGAACACCTACGCTGACTTCGGCATGCCAACTGAACTACCCGGGGCCGACAAGATCGTCTTTGGCCTCGTCGGAGCGGAAAACGGTTTCCGCGTGATGGGATACGACATTCCCGGCCAAAGCGGAAACACGATTGTCGGAGGCGGCTCCACCCGCCGTGAGAACAACACCACTGTCACCGACCAGGCCTTTTTCGTCGCCATCGAATCCGACGTCCTCCAAGAGCTTCAGGGTTTTTGGGACGCGCTGGCCGTTGATGCCACCATCATCGAACCGCTTGCCGCTTCGAAGTGGAGCGCTGGTTTCGGGATGCTTACCGATCAGTTCGGTGTTACCTGGAGCTTCAGCGTCACTACCGCCTAATTGCTCCAAACGCCGTGGCGCGGGGTCCAGTCGACTCCCGCCACGGCCTCCGCAGCTGCGCACCACCCTCCATGAAAAGAGAATCATGTTCCCTGCCCGCTCTGACTTCACTTGGTCCGCGCACCCGGCCAACGCCGGTGCCCTGGTGGGCGGCAACGACACGACCCGCTGTGAGCCAGGGAAGCCATGATCCACTCCCATTTGACCGTGGCAGACGCCAGTGCATGGAGGGAGTGGTTGAACGAGAACGAGCACACTAGCGACGGTGTGTGGTTGACCCTCGCCAAGAAGGACACCAGTACCCCAACAACACTCACGTACACCCAAGCACTTGAGGAAGCGCTGTGCAGCGGGTGGATCGATGGACGCAAGAATAAGATCGATGCCCGAACGTACAGCCAGCACTTCACTCCGCGCCGGGCACGATCCATGTGGTCAGAACGCAACATTGAAATTGTCGGTGCACTTACCGCTGCGGGCCGCATGCGCGAACGCGGTCACGCCGAAGTAGCTCTCGCCCAGACAGACGGGCGCTGGGACCGGGCCTATGCTGGGCCCGCGTCAATAGAGGTACACGACGACTTGCGCTGCGCTCTCCGCACAGCGCCCGATGCAGAGGCTGCCTTCAATGCCCTCACGAGCGGCGCCCGCTATCGGATACTGCTCGATGTAACCACCGCCCGGACAAGAGGTCTGCGTGCGAACCGCATCGCCAGGCACCTCGCAAAACTCGCGACGCCAGCGCAGGTGACCTAAACACGCCATCCTCACCACAAAAGGTTCGGTAAAGCCCAGCCCGATCTATCGGACTTCGAACCCCGCGTCGCGGATCGCGGTTTTGACCTGGGCGATCATGTTTAGCGGGCCGAAGTGGAAGACGGAGGCGGCCAGGACGGCGTCGGCCCCGGCGGCCACTGCCGGCGGGAAGTGCTCGGGCCGGCCGGCGCCGCCGGAGGCGATCTGCGGGACCTTGACGGCGGCTCGGGCCAGCCGGATCAGTTCCAGGTCGAAGCCGTCCTTGGTGCCGTCGGCGTCGATGGAGTTGAGTAGGATCTCCCCCACTCCCCTGTCCGCGGCCTCCCGCGCCCACTCGAGCGCGTCGATGCCGGTGCCCTGACGGCCGCCGTGGGTGGTGACCTCGAAGCCGGAGGGCGTGGGCTTGGACCCGGGCCGGGTGCGGCGGGCATCCACGGAGAGCACCAGCACCTGCGAACCGAAGTGCCGGGTGATCTCGTCGATCACGTCCGGCCGGGCCACGGCGGCGGTGTTGATCGCCGCCTTGTCTGCACCATAGCGCAACAGCTTGTCCACCTCGGCCACCCCGCGGACTCCGCCGCCCACGGTGAGCGGGATAAAGACTTCCTCTGCGGTGCGCCGGACGACGTCGAACGTGGTCTCACGGTTGCCCGAGGAGGCCGTGACGTCGAGGAAGGTCAGCTCGTCCGCGCCGCCGTTGTCGTAACGGTGGGCCAGTTCCACCGGGTCACCGGCGTCGCGCAGGCCCTCGAAGTTGATGCCCTTGACCACGCGGCCGGCGTCGACGTCCAGGCACGGGATGACGCGGACGGCTACTGACATGACTGCTCCTGCTGTTGACGTGCTGTTCGGGGGCCCTGGCTGACCTAAGACCGGCTGACTTAGATCCGGCAGGCGTGGATGCTGCTGACCAGAATGGCGCGCGCGCCCAGGTCGTAGAGCTCGTCCATGATCCGGTTGGTGTCCTTCTTCGGCACCATCGAGCGCACGGCAACCCAGTCGGAGTCGCGCAGCGGAGACACCGTGGGCGACTCCAGGCCCGGGGTCAGCGCGGCGGCCTGCTCCACGAGCTCGTTGCGGATGTCGTAGTCCATCAGCACATACTGGCGGGCCACCAGCACGCCCTGGAGACGGCGGATGAGGATCTCGACGGCGGGGTTCTGCTCGCCCTTGCGGCCGATCAGCACCGACTCGGACTTCAGGATCGGTTCGCCGAAGATCTCCATGCCGGCGGCCTTGAGCGTGGTCCCGGTCTCGACCACGTCGGCGATTGCGTCGGCCACACCCAGGCGGACCGAGGATTCAACCGCACCGTCCAGGCGGACCACCTTGGCGTTGATGCCGCGCCCGGCCAGGTAGCCGCGGAGCAGCCCGTCGTAGCTGGTGGCCAGGCGCTTGCCCTCGAGCTGGTCGATGGAGCTGAAGTCACCCACCGGGCCGGCAAAGCGGAACGTGGAGGCGGCGAAGCCGAGCGGCAGCAGCTCCTCGGCGTCGACCTCGGCGTCCAGCAGCAGGTCGCGGCCGGTGATGCCGACGTCGAGCGTTCCCTGCCCGACGTAGACGGCGATGTCGCGCGGGCGGAGGAAGAAGAATTCGATGTCGTTGTCCGGGTCGACCATGACCAGTTCGCGGCTGTCGCGGCGCTGGCGGTAACCGGCCTCGGCGAGCATGGCCGAGGCGGCTTCGGACAGGGATCCCTTGTTCGGGACGGCAACTCTCAGCATGGGAGGTTTCTTTCTGGGTGGATCGTCATGGGGTAACAGGCACTGCGGGCCACGGGCTACTCCGCGTCCGCCGGCGTGGGCCGGGGACGCGGAACCGCGTGGCTAGAGATGCTTGTAGACGTCTTCCAGGGTCAGTCCCTTGGCGAGCATCAGGACCTGCAGGTGGTACAGCAGCTGGGAGATTTCCTCGGCTGCGGCCTCGTCGGATTCGTACTCGGCAGCCATCCACACTTCGGCGGCTTCCTCCACGACCTTCTTGCCGATGCCATGGACGCCGGACTCAAGTTCGGCGACGGTGCGGGAGCCTGCCGGACGGCTGGCGGCCTTCTCACTCAGTTCTGCGAACAGCGACTCGAAATTCTTCACACCCTCCAGCCTACTTGCTCGGGGCATAGCCCCGCCTGCCGGGTCTCCTGATGACTCCCCTGATGTGAGGGATTCCACAGCCTAGCGGTACTGCTTGAGCGTGACGGCGGAGGCGACGGCGGCGGTGAACGCCTCGTGTCCCTTGTCCTCGTTCGAGCCGGGCAGGCCCGCCCGGTCGATACCCTGCTGCTCCGTGTCGCAGGTCAGGACGCCGAAGCCCACCGGCGTGCCGGTGCGGACGCTGACCTCGGTCAGGCCCATGGTGGCCGCCTCGCAGACGTATTCGAAGTGCGGGGTGCCGCCGCGGATGACGACGCCGAGGGCGACGACGGCGTCGAAGTGCGGCGCCAGCCGGGCGGCGGCGACGGGCAGTTCGAAGGTGCCCGGCACGCGCAGGACGGTGGGATCGTCAATGCCGGCCTCCTTGGCCGCGCGGAGGGCACCGTCGAGCAGGCCGTCCATGATGGCGGTGTGCCAGCTGGCGGCAACGATGGCCACCTTGAGGCTGCCGGTTTCCGCGGACTGGGTGGTCAGGTCGATCGTGGGGGCGCCGTGGCCGCTCATAGGGTGTCCTTGCTGTTGGTTCTGTGGGGAGAAAGTGGGTGGGAGGAGGTGCGGCCTAGCCGGCCTGGACGCCGGATTCGACGCCGGCGCCGGCACCGGCTCCGGCACCGGCTCCCGGGTCCAGCGCGGCCGGCTGCATGTCGAGGACCAGGCGGTGGTCCATCCGGTCCTTCTTGGTCTGCAGGTAGCGGAGGTTCTGCTCGCGGGAGGGCACCTCGGTGGGGACCATTTCGACCACGTGCACGCCGGCCTGGGCCAGCCGGTCCTGCTTGTCCGGGTTGTTGCTGAGGAGCCGGACCTCGTTCAGGCCCATCTCCGCCAGGATCTGGGCCGCGGCCTGGTAGGAGCGGGCGTCCACCGGCAGGCCCAGCTGCTCGTTGGCCTCGACCGTGTCGAAGCCGGCTTCCTGCAGCGCGTAGGCCCGGATCTTGTTCGCGAGGCCGATGCCGCGGCCTTCCTGGCCGCGCAGGTAGAGCAGGGTTCCGCCGTGCTCGTGGATCAGTTCCAGGGCGTAGGCCAGCTGCTCGCCGCAGTCGCAACGGTAGGAGCCGAACACGTCGCCGGTGAGGCACTCCGAGTGCAGCCGGACCAGCGGCGCCTTGCCATCGGTGGCGGGCAGCGGCGAGCTGACCGCCAGGTGCTCGGCACCGGTTTCCAGGTCCGTCCAGGCCTGGGCCACGAATTCGCCGAAGGCGGTGGGAAGCTGCACGATCGGGCCGCCGCTGACCGGATGCGGCTGCTGCGCCGGGGTGGCCGGCTGCGCTGGGGAAGTCGTCATTGTTTCTCCTCTGTCCAAGGTCCTAGGCGGAGGCCGCCGCGTGGCTACCGGTGTTCCCGGCCTCAAGGTACGCCACCAGGTCGGCGATCGAGATCAGCGGGCAGCCGTGCTCCAGCGCGAAGCTCCGAAGTCCGTCCAGCCGCATCATCTCTCCGTCGTCGTGCACTACTTCTGCGATCACACCGACGGGTTCGACGCCGGCCAACCGGCACAGCTCGACGGCTGCTTCGGTATGGCCGGGCCTCTCCCGCACACCCCCCTTAACGGCGCGGAGCGGGAAAACATGCCCGGGCCGGGTCAAGGACCTGGGTTCGCTGGTGGGATCGGCCAGAATCCGGGCCGTGAGGGCCCGATCCGTGGCGGAAATTCCGGTGCTGACGCCGATCGCGGCGTCGCAGGAGACGGTGTAGGCGGTGCCCTTGGCATCCTCGTTGATGGTGACCATCGGGGGCAGTGCCAGGGCGTCGGCGCGGTCGTCCTCCAGCGGCACGCAGATCACGCCGGAGCTGTGCCGGATGGTCCAGCCCATCAGCGCCGGGGTGGCGTGCGCGGCGGCGAAGATGATGTCGCCCTCGTTTTCGCGGTCCTCGTTGTCGACCACCAGCACCGGCCGGCCCTCCGCCATGGCGCGGACGGCGTCCTCGATGGGGTCCAGCACCGGGGCGCCCGCGCCGGCGGCGCGGACGGCGTCCTCTTGGCGGTTCTGCAGCGTGCTCATGATGCGTCCTCTCCGGCGGTGCGGGCGGGGGCGAAGGCCAGGAGCCGTTCGGTGTACTTGGCCAGCACGTCCACCTCCAAGTTCACAGGCGCGCCGATCTCCTTGGCACCGAGCCCGGTTTCGGCCAGCGTGGTGGGGATCAGGCCCACCTCGAACCATGGCTCGGACGCCGGGGCGGGGCTGACCGCGGTGACGGTGAGGGAGACGCCGTCGACGGCGATGGAGCCCTTCTCGGCGATGTAGCGGGCCAGCGGCGCGGGCACACCGAAGCGCAGCCGGTCCCAGTTGCCCAGCGCCTCGCGCTCCAGGAGCTGTCCGACGCCGTCGACGTGGCCCTGCACGACGTGCCCGTCCAGCCGGCCGCCCGCCGGGAGGCAACGTTCCAGGTTGACCCGGTCCCCCGCGGCAAGGCTGCCAATGGTGCTCCGGACCAGGGTCTCGCCCATGACATCGACGCTGAAGTCGGTCCCGTCGATGTCCGTGGCGGTCAGGCAGACGCCGTTGACGGCGATGGAGCCGCCGTGGGCCAGGCCCTCGGTGCTGGTGGGTGCGTGCAGCCGGAGGGTGGCGCTGGTGTCCCCGTCGCGGGCGACCGAGAGTACTTTTCCTTGTTCGGCGATAATTCCGGTGAACATCAGTTGCCTCCTGGGGCGGTGACCGCGGCGTGGCGCGGGGTGGTCTCAGATGAAGAAGGGGTGGCTGTCTCGGCGCCCGGGTGGGCGGAGCGGGGCCGCAGGTGCAGCCGCAGGTCGCGGCCGAGCCGCTGCACGGAGCCGCCGGTGGCCTCGTCCCAGTCCCAGTGCTGGGCGTCGGCAAGGGTGCCGATGCCGAGGTCCTCGAGGGCGGCCGTGCCGGAGCCCAGCAGGGTGGGCGCGAGATAGAGGATCAGCTCGTCCACCAGGCTGGCGGACAGGAACGCGCTGAGAATCCTGGAGCCGCCCTCGACCATCAGGTGCCGGACGCCGGCGTCGAACAGTTGGTCCAGCGCCTCGGCCGGCTCGCGGGTGGGCAGGTGCAGCACCTTGCCGTCGTCGCCGTGCACGGCGGCGTCCTCCGGGATGCCCCGCAGACCCATCACGGCGCGTAGCGGCTGCTTGTCCGCGTTCCGGCCGTCGGGGGTGCGGGCCGTCAGCCGCGGGTTGTCCACCAGGACGGTCTGCGTGCCCACCAGGATCGCATCGATCCGGCCGCGCAGGGCGTGGTTATCTTCAAGCGACTCGGGGCTTGAGATCCACTGGCTGGTGCCGTCCGCGGCGGCGATCCTGCTGTCGAGGGTCTGGGCGATGTGCAGGGTGACGAACGGCCGTTGGGCGGCGACGGCGTCGAACCACCGCCGGTTGAGCTCCAGTGACGTCTTTTCGGCAAGGCCGGAACGGACGGTGACGCCGGCGGCGCGCAGCGTGGCCGCTCCCCCGGCGGCGGGATCATGCGGGTCGTCCACGGCGTAGACGACGTTGGCGATGCCGGCGTCGATGATGGCCCGGGCGCAGGGGCCGGTGCGGCCCACGTGGTTGCAGGGCTCGAGGGTAACCACCATGGTGGTTCCCGTGAGGTCGAACCCGGCCAGCTTCGCCTGCTCGATCGCGTCGGCCTCGGCGTGCGGGGTGCCGGCGCCGCGGTGGTAGCCGGTGATCAGCGGGGACCCGTCGGGGGCGATGATGACGGCTCCCACCAGCGGATTTGCGCCGCGGGGACCGAGGGCGGCCGCGGCGAGGGCGGCGTCCATGGCCGCCGATTCGGCTGCGCTGAAGTCAGGTGTGGTGTGGTGAACGCTCATCGGCCGCCCGCCCGGTCCCGGAGGACCGCGGTGCGGTTGAAGAGCCATCGCAGGGGGTTCATGTGTCTGTCTATACCTTTCCTCTGAACCGCGATGGCTCCGGGGGTATACGACAGCACAGTGCCGCGGCGCGAAAGGGCGCCGCAGTAACAGCTGTACGTGCTTCTCTCATCCAGACTTTAACTGTCGGTACCGGAATTCCACCGGTTCAACCGTCCGCCGTTGCCCTCCTGTGGGAAGGCGCCGGCTCGCGGGTCGCGGACTATCACCGCCGGTTCGGACTTACACCGACCCCGGAGCACGTATGTGTGTAGCTATTCTGACACAACCGCGCCTGGCGGCCGGGTATTCCGGGCCCGCGGCCGTCACCGGACGAAACAGGCGCGGGGTCGTCCAGAAGCCGCAGCGTCGTCCAGACGCTCGGTCCGGTGTTAGCGCTTTCCGGCCTCGCGGAGCCGCTCGATCGCCTCAGCCGGATCGTCGGCCCCATAGACCGCGGAACCGGCGACGAAGACATCCGCCCCCGCCTCGGCAGCCCGCCAGATGGTGTCCTCGGTGATGCCGCCGTCGACCTGCAGCAGCACGTCCAGGCCGGACGCGTCGATGGCCGCGCGGGCCCGGCGGATCTTGGGGAGGGTCAGTTCCAGGAACTCCTGGCCGCCGAAGCCGGGCTCCACCGTCATGATCAGGATCATGTCCAGTTCGCCGAGCATGTCGAAGAACGGCTCGACGCCGCTGCCCGGGCGCAGCGCCAGCCCGGCCTTTGCTCCCCTGGCCCGCAATTCGCGCGCCAGCTTCACCGGAGCGATGGACGCCTCGGCGTGGAAGGTCACGGAGGCGACGCCGGCGTCGGCATAGGCCGGTGCCCAGCGGTCCGCATGCTCGATCATCAGGTGGGCGTCGAGCGGGATCGGGCTGATCTCCTGCAGCCGCTGCACCACCGGAAGGCCCAGGGAGAGATTGGGCACGAAGTGGTTGTCCATCACGTCCACATGCACCGCATCCGCGGTCCGGATCTTCGCCAGCTCGGTCTGCAGGTTCGCGAAGTCGGCCGAGAGGATGCTGGGGTTGATGCAGGTGTGCGACATGGAAGTCCTTTGCTGTGGTGCCGGTGTGGTGCCAGTATGACCGCTGGATCAGGCCTTTTTGTGGATGAGCGCCAGGAACATCGCATCCGTCCGGTGCAGGTGTGGCCAGAGCTGGGCGGTCGACTCGTGGCCGGCGTCCAGGTGACCGGTGAGGCTCACGGCGTCCAGGGCGGCGCCGGCGTCGAGCAGCTCCAGGTCCTCGCGCTTGCGCAGGGCGTCGCTGACGACGGCGGTGGTCTCGGCCGGGTGCGGCGAGCAGGTCACGTAGGCGACGACGCCGCCGGGCTTGACCGCGTCGAGTGCGGATTTGAGCAGCTCCCGCTGCAGCGGACCGAGGTCGGCGAGGTCTTTGGGCGTGCGGCGCCAGCGTGATTCCGGGCGGCGGCGCAGGGCCCCGAGCCCGGTGCAGGGCACGTCGACGAGGACGCGGTCGAACTGGCCGGTCATCTCGGTGCCCACCTCGCGGCCGTCGCCGGTGCGGACCTGCCAGGTCTCGCGCGGAACGGCGCTGAGGGCCTGACTGACCAGCTTGGCGCGGTGCGGGGCGGGTTCGTTGGCCAGCAGCGTGGCGCCGTGCTGCCGGGCGAGGGCTCCGAGGAGGGCCGCCTTGCCGCCGGGGCCGGCACAGAGGTCAAGCCAGCGTTCGCCGTCGTCGTTCTTGGCTTCTCCGTGGCCTTCGGCTGCGAGGTCCACCGCGGCGAGGGCACGGGCCACGAGCTGGGAGCCGACGTCCTGGACGCGGGTGCTGCCGTCCCGGACGGAGGCGAGCCGGCCCAGGTCGCCGCCGCTGGAGAGCGCCGAGCCCTCCACCAGCTCGCCGGGGGTGGCGCCGTTTTCGAGTGCCTCGTCGAGGCTTCCGAGGCCGGGCAGGGCCACCAGGTTGACCACCGGGGCGGCGTTGTCCGCCTCGAGCAGGCTGGTGATCTCGGAGACCGGGCGGCCGTGGGCCACCAGCGACTGGCGGAAGGCCCGGACGATCCACTCAGGGTGGGCGTAGCGGATGGCGGCGCCCTTGGTCTCATCCGTTTCGCCAGCGAGCAGGAGCTCGAGCCATTCGTCGAGCGTGTGGGCGGAGACCTTGCGCAGCACGGCGTTGATCAGGCCGGAGGGGCCGGCGCCGATGACGGCTCGGGCCAGGCCGACAGTCTCGTCCAGCGCGGCATGGGCGGGAACGCGCATGGCCAGCAGCTGGTGCGCGCCGATCCGCAGGGCATCGAGGATCGCCGGATCCAGCTGGTCCAGCGGCCGGTCCACGCAGCGGGCCAGGATGGCGTCATAGGTGCCCTGGCCGCGGAGGGCGCCGTAGCTGAGTTCCGTGGCGAAGCCGGCGTCGCGCTTGTCCAGGCCGTGGTGGCGGATCCGCGCCGGGAGCACCAGGTTGGCATAGGCGTCCTCGGCGGCGACGGCGCGGAGCACCTCGAAGGCCACCAGCCGGGCCGGGTCGGCGCGACGGGTGCGCTGGGCCGGGGCGTTCTCGGTGAAGTTGCGCTTGGGTCCCCGGTTGCGTTCGCGGCCCTGCGCGTCGCGGCGCACGCCGGCGCGGGAGCTGTCGGCCCCGGCGCCGCCCTTTCCGCGCTGGCTGCCGGAGTTGCCTTGGCCGCGCTGGTTGCCCGCGCCGCCTCCGCTGCGGCCGCGGCCGTTTCCGTTCGATCCGGACTCGCTCATTCGAAGACCACGCTTTCCAGTGTTGCCTGCCCGCGCGCCCAGTCGGCGGCGGCCATCATTTTCTTGCCTGCGGGCTGTACCCGGGTCAGTTCCACGGGGTGTGAGCCGGTTCCCACCAGGACGGCCTTGCCATCCAACGCCACGTGTCCCGGCGGGAGCGCCGCTGCCTGGGGCCGCAGGCGGACGGGTTCAAGTTTGATCCGCTGGCCGTCCAGCGTGGTCCAGGCCCCCGGTTCGGGCGTCACGCCGCGGGAGCGGCGGCTGATTGCCAGCGCCGGAAGCTGCCACTCCAGGCGGCCGTCCTCGAGGGTGAGCTTCGGGGCAAGGGTGACATCCCCCTGCTGCGGGACCGCGGCGGCCTTGCCGGCGTCGACCGCGGAGAGCGTCTGGGCCAGCAACACGGCGCCGCTGTGGGAGAGGCGTTCCAGGAGTTCCCCCGCGGTGTCCTCGGGTCCGACCGACTCGGTGAGGGTGCCGTAGACGGGGCCGGTGTCCAGGCCTTCCTCGAGCCGGAAGGTTACGGCGCCGGTCACGTCGTCGCCGTCGATCAGGGCGCGCTGGACCGGGGCGGCGCCACGCCAGGCCGGCAGCAGCGAGAAGTGCAGGTTGATCCAGCCGTGGGCTGGGACGTCGAGCGCGGCCCGAGGAATCAGGCCGCCGTAGGCAACAATGGCGGCGACGTCCGGGGCGGCGGCGGCAATCCGGGCCGTCACATCGGCGTCGACCTTGGCTGCATGGATGACCTCAATCCCGAGCTCGGCCGCCCGCGCCGCCACCGGCGACGGGGTCAGGACGCGCTTGCGGCCCAGCGGCGCGTCGGGGCGCGTCAGGACGGCGACGACGTCGAACCCTGCGCCGACCAAGGCGTCAAGTGAGGGGACGGCGACGGCGGGGGTGCCAGCGAAGAGGACCCTCACTGGGCGGAACCGAAGGATGCGCCGGCGCCGAAGCTGGAGCCGACGGTCTTGGCGCGCTTCGACGTCGTCTGTTCGGTGATGGAGTCATAGTTGGCGTTGCGGATGGCGCGCAGGGCGGCCTTCCGGTCCTCACCCTCGAGACGGTCCGTGAAGAGGATCCCGTCCAGGTGGTCCGTCTCGTGCTGGAAGACGCGGGCCATCATGCCCTCGCCCTCGAGCTCCACCGGGTTGCCGTGCACGTCGACGCCGGTCACCCGCGTGTGGCGGAAGCGGCGGACGGGGAAGCCCAGGCCGGGGATGGAGAGGCAGCCCTCCACCTCGTCGGGCTGGAAGTCCTCGCTGTTGTCCAGGACGGGGTTGATGATGTGACCCTCGACGCCGCGGATCCGGTATGTGAAGACGCGCCGGCTGATGCCCACCTGCGGGGCGGCCAGGCCGGCGCCTTCGACGTCTTCCATGGTTTCGAGCATGTCCGCCACCAGCTTCTCCAGCTCGGGCCCGAACTCCGTCACGGGATCGGCAACTGTGCGCAGCACAGGGTCCCCGATGATGCGGATGTTCAAAATGGCCATGGGTGATCTGTCCTTCGAGCTGGGCGGTCAGGGATTCCATCCAGTTTAGTGCCAGATTCCGTGGCGGGGATTTTCCCTGCCTTGTGCATCGCCCCGCTAAAAATGTCAGACCCCCGCAGGAGACTTGGTTCATGGAAGCCATCGGGGGTTTCATCGCGGATCTCGATTCCGGACCGACGTCGGTCGCCGGAGTTTATGCGGCCCTGTCCTTGATGCGGGAGGCCGGTCCGGAGGCGGTGCGGGACGCCTACCTGCTCGATGTCCACGCGGCCGCTGACCTGGCGGACGCTGCTGAAGAGCTGTCCCGGCTCACCGAATATTGGCAACTCGTGGCCGCAGCGGCGGTGGACCGGACCAGGAAGCTTGCCGCACCGGAGGCTCAGGCCGCTCCCGGGTGGACCACCGGCTGGCAGGAGTCTGCCAAGCCGACCCGACCGGCAATCGCGGAGGCGGCAGCGACAGCGGTACCCGCGCGATTGGCGGATACCGATGAGTCCGCCGTCACCCCGTTCGCTGCCTCGGACGATGGCTATCGGAATAGCGCGGAATTCCTCCGAGCCAGGCTGCATATCCCTCTCGCCGAGGCACGGAGCAGGCTGCGGCTGGCCGAGGGGGTGTTGCCGCGGCAGGACCTCACCGGGAAACTCCTGCCGCTGGTCCACGAGGAACTCGGAGCCGCGGTGGCAGCGGGCGACGTCTCTGCGCGGTCGGCCGGCGTCACCGTGGCGGCCCTGGCAAAGGCCAAACCCGTCTGCGACACGGAAACGCTCCGGCGCATGGAACACGCCCTCACCCGCACGGCCGTCGAACAGGACCCCGATTTCCTGGTCCGGATCGCGCAGCGGTGGTTGAACGCTGTGGACCCGGACGGGAGCGAACCGTCGGAGGAGCTACTCCGGCAGCTGCAGGGCGCTTTCATCCGGAGGCGGCGGCACGGACTGCAGCACCTCGAGATTTTCGCCACGGACGAACAGTTCGAGCACCTGATCACCGTCATGAACACGGCAACGAACCCGCGGATCGGGAACGACGACGGCGGGTCCGTAACCCCTGCAGAGGGCCGCGATGGCGCCAACTGCGGAGGGCTGGGCACCGAGGGCGGCGTCTCTGGTTCACCCCCGGATGTGGACGGCGGGGTGGGACTCGACCTGCGCTCCCTTGCCCAGAAGCGGCTCGATGGACTTGTCGGTGGCTGCAAGGTTGCCTCCGGCTCAGATGGGCTACCGGCCGCCGGAGGGCTCAGGCCGCAGGTGATGGTGACTATCGACTACCGGGACCTATTGGAACGGATCGAATCAAGCGAGGGCACGGGGACCATGCTCTTCTCGGGCCCGGTCACCGCCTCGACGGTGCGGAAGATTGCGTGCGACGCGGACATCATTCCCTTGGTTCTCGGCGGTGAGGGCCGCATTTTGGACATCGGCCGGGCGTCACGGGTGTTCCCGCCGCATATCCGGAAAGCACTGGTCGCTCGGGACCAAGGATGTGCCTTTCCCGGCTGCTCCATTCCGGCGCCGTGGTGCGAGGCGCACCATATCGACTATTGGTCCAGGGGCGGCGCGACGAGCACTGACAACGGAGCGCTGCTGTGCTCGCACCACCATCACGTCGTCCACAAGGAACAGTGGGAGATCCAAGTCCGCCTGGGGGTGCCATGGTTCATCCCGCCACCGCACGTGGACCCCGGCCGAAGACCGTGCCGCAACGGATTCTTCCGTCCTGTTGCTGCCTAGCCGGTTCTTGCGTCCCGCTACCGGGGGCCGGTTCCCTCGTCCCATTGCCGCGGGACCCGCCGCAACGTCCCGCGGTCATCCGGCCGGCGCCGCGGGGCCGGCTGCTACCTCCCGCCGTTTAGTGGCTGGCGCCGCCGTCGTGACTGGGCCTGCCCGGATTGCTCTCACGAACACATGTTCAGGAAACCGGTGGCTCCCGGCCGCGAATGGAAAGTCACTGTGTGTCCCGCGGCGTCCCGGAAGACCGCTGTGGAGCCACTGACCGTCATCGTGCCGGCCTGGTAGGGGTTGTCCCAGCCGGCGGGTGGGTTGCCATTGCCGTCGTAGAGGATCTTGTCGGCGAGGAAGTACGTCCCGTCCACCAATGCCTCGCGGATACCGCAATGCGTGAAGAGGTTGAACGGCACGGCCTCAGGAGTCTCAGACGCCGGCACGGCCGTAGTGGCTGGGGCGCCCGACCGGGATGCCGGCGTGGTCGCTGGTCCAGGAGCCTGAGCGGTCGGGGATCCCGAATCCACGGTAGGTGCTGCGGATGCCGTCCCCTCTCCCGGCCCGCCGGGAGCCGCGCAACCGCTTAGCAGTGCCATCGTGAGGGCACCGACCATGCAGTGATAACGAGAGCTACGCCGAACTGTCATGCCCTAGCGTGCCTGCCGGCACCGCTTCGCGGAAGGGCGTTTCGGCCCGAAAGACGCGCTAAGGCGAAGGTTTAGCGTGCCATCGGCGGGGCGATCGGCAGCAGCGCGGGACCCGCCGCCACGGTGTCGGCCGACATCTCCCAGACCCGTCGCAGCGCGCAGAACTTCCACCAGTGATGCTTCAGCACGTTGGGGTTGGCGCGTTCCGGACGGACCTCGGTCTCGCCGATGGCCACGGCCAGCAGGATGGGCGAATCACCGTGCTGCCATGGCTCCCACTCCCCGGCCACCGGGTCAACCAGGCTCTCCTCGGCCTTCATACCGGCCACCAGCTGCATCACCACCTTGGCGTCCAGCGGCTTTACCATGCCGTCCCGCGTGGTGCCCTTGGTCTTGTAGTCGATCAGGCAGGTGCGGCCGTTGATCTTCGCTACCAGGTCGAGGGTTCCCGCGTAGCCCACGGTCTGGTTCCAGACGGTGATCTCCGGTGCGATCGGTTCGACCTGGAACAGCTCCCACCACTCGTCGAAGCGGGCCGCGAAGGCTTCCTCGCCGTTAGCCGCCAGTGCCTCGCGGGTTTCCTTCATCTGGTGCGGCCGGCCCAAGGCACGCAACGCAACCTGTTCGCAGTAGTTGTGTACCCGGTCGCCGCGCTTGGCCGCGTCGTCCCGATAGGTTTCCGCTGCCTTCGCCGCCCGGCTGACGGCCTGGCGGACCTTTGCCGGGCTGCCCAGGATCTCCGGCAGCGATGGATCTGCGGCCAGGCTGTTGGCGCCCATGTAGCCGAACCAGCCATCCAGTCCGTGCGGCTGCTGGCCGATCACTGTGGTGATCGAGGGAACCGTGAACTGGGCCGAGGTGGAACGGGCGTACATCCGTCCATACTCGGTGGGGTGGGCGAGGAGTGGGGCTGTCATGGCAAAAACTCTTTCACAGGGGTCTGACGCGATATGAAACTGTGGAGGCGATCAACGACGACGGCGGTTGCGGGCGCCGCGTGTGCGTAGCCGGTAGCCGGTGGCCAAATACATCGCCGGGAGGCGCTGCCCGCGGTCGGTGTCCGTCGAGTTGTCCGAGACCGTCCAGTCCTCGGCCCGACCGGCCCAGCCGATAACGACGCCTCACCGCAAAAAAACAATGGTCCGCCCCGCTCTAAGAGCGGAACGGACCATCTGTTGGTGGGCGATACTGGGTTCGAACCAGTGACCTCTTCGGTGTGAACGAAGCGCGCTACCACTGCGCCAATCGCCCCGGGTGCCCTTGAATGCTAGCCCACCCCGGCGGAAATCTAAAATCGGCCTTCAACTGGGGCGGGGCGGCCTGACGGGTCCCGGGCCGGGCCCATATCGGGGGTGTCCGCGAATCGTGATGACGACGTCGGATCCTCCGCAGAGCCTTCGGCCGTACAAAGCCAGGATTCGGATGGCCGGACCAGCGATTCGTGACGCCGGAGCGGCGCCGGGCCGGTCGTGTCCCCAGCCAAGCTGTCGCCTCCGCCCCTCGCGACGATGCCGGAAACGGCCCCGAATTACAGCCCTGTAATTAGCAAAATCCGCGTGGTTACAGGGATCCGCGGGGGTTGGCAGCCGGCGGAGCGCCCTCGATTTGTAGATTGCCTGAACCTCCTATAGAGTTCTTACTCGTTGGAACGCGAGGAACTGCCGAGTGCGGCGGGAAATCAACAATCAACACTGCGGACGTAGCTCAGCTGGTAGAGCACCACCTTGCCAAGGTGGATGTCGCGAGTTCGAATCTCGTCGTCCGCTCGCAGGACACTGTCACGGATAAGGATCTTCACGGATTCTGTCTACACGGTGGGTTGGCCGAGAGGCGAGGCAGCGGCCTGCAAAGCCGTATACACGGGTTCGAATCCCGTACCCACCTCGGTGAAAACCCTGGTTTCCGGTTCCGGCCGGATGCATAAGGGCGATTGGCGCAGCGGTAGCGCGCTTCCCTGACACGGAAGAGGTCACTGGTTCGATCCCAGTATCGCCCACCAAAGCAAGGAAACTTGCTTGATCCAGTACCGCCGGCATTGCCGGACGGACTAAATGCGGACGTAGCTCAGCTGGTAGAGCACCACCTTGCCAAGGTGGATGTCGCGAGTTCGAATCTCGTCGTCCGCTCTCTTTACCATCCACTCCGGATTCTTCCGGTTGCGGGCGATTGGCGCAGCGGTAGCGCGCTTCCCTGACACGGAAGAGGTCACTGGTTCGATCCCAGTATCGCCCACTCTCAGAGCAGCTCCCCCGGGAGCTGCTTTTTTCGTTTCCTCGCCTCCCGGCACCACGACCGGCCGCCGTCGTGATGCCCCTTCCATCATGGCTTTCTCCTCTGGGCGTACAAACCGTCAGTTCCCTTGGCATGCCTCCGGGCCGGGGCTAGGATCGAAAGCGCTAGGAGCGATCTGGCTCCGCGACTGAAAGGAGGTGCCCGTGGGTTTACTTGACGATCTAAAGGGCAAGGCTCAGAAGCTGATTGATGGCAACGAAACGGCTATCAAGGACGGCATCGAGAAGGCCGGTGACTTCGTCGATTCCAAGACCGGCGGAAAGTACGCCGACCGCGTCGACACCGTTCAGCGGAGCGCCTCCGATTACGTGGACAACGCCAACGGACGGCCCGAAACGGGTCCCGCCAGCGAACCCCACGTCGCGGGGGTCCCGCCAGTAGCCGGGGAACCCCGGCAGCAGGGCCTTTAGCCCAGGTACGTCAGCGAGGTGCCGGTCCCGCCGTGAGGCGGCGCCGGCACCTTCGTCGTTTAATCAGTGACACCGAGACGCCGAGACGCCGACGCGGCGCGGCTGCCGCGGGCAGCCGGCGGCGCCGGGGCGGACGGCGGGACCACCGCCGCCGTGAGTCCTACGACGGTTCGTGGTTCTGGCCCTCGCGGGCCAGGGCGGTCAGGCGCGAGACCGCCCGGAAGTACTTCTTCATGTAGCCGCCGGTCATCATCTCTTCGGTGAAGAGCCGGTCGAAGGGCACACCGCTGGCCAGGATCGGGACGTCCTTGTCGTACAGCCGGTCGGCGAGCACCACGAAGCGCAGCGCCACGGCCTGCTCGGTGATGGTCTCCACGTTCCGCCACACCACGCCGTCGATCCCGTCGATCAGCTGCCGGTAGCGGCTGGGGTGCACGCCGGCCAGGTGGTTGATCAAGGTACTGAATTCGTCCTTGGCCACGGTCTTGCCGTCGAATTCCCGCTGCATGTGGTGGGTGAGTTCGTCGTTGCGCAGCGGCGACGGAGCCTTCGGCAGACCGCGGTGGCGGAAGTCCTCGCCGTCGATCCGGACGACGTCGAACTGGTCCGCCAGCACCTGGATCTCGCGCTGAAAGTCGACGGCGGCAAAGCGGCCGTCGCCCAGGGAACCGGGCAGTGTGTTGGAGGTCGCGGCGAGCTTGACGCCGGCGTCGGCGAGCTCGCGCATCAGCCGGGAAATCAGCACGGTGTCCCCCGGATCGTCGAGCTCGAACTCGTCGATGCAGACCAGCTTGTAGCTGCTCAGTGCCTCCACGGTCTTCCGGAAGGACAGCGCGCCGACCAAGTTGGTGTACTCCACGAAGGTGCCGAACGCCTTGGGCCCGGGCGCCGCGTGCCAGAGAGAGGCCAGCAGGTGGGTCTTGCCGACGCCGAAACCGCCGTCGAGGTAGATGCCCGCGCGGGACGTTTCCTTCTTGCCGAAGAGCCGCTTGAACAGGCCATCGCCGCTTCCGGCGCCGACGCCGGCCGCGAAGGTTTCCAGCGCCCGGACGGCGTGAGCCTGGCTGGGCTGGGCCGGATCGGGGCGGTAGCTGGCGAAAGAGACCTCACCAAAGCGCGGCGACGGATAAAAACCCTTGAGGAGTTCATCCACGGAAACCGCCGGGGTTCTGGCGGCGAGCTGTTCGATCTGTACCAAGGTGGTCCGTTCTGCTGGTCTCGTGTCCCCAGAAAGACTACCGGCAAAGCCGCAGTGGCTACCGGCGGCGGCCGCGGCCGTGACGAAGACCATATTTCCCCCTGAGAACCCCGAAGGAACAATCCCGCGCGCCCGTGGTTAGTGTTGTCATAGGCCCGGGGCCGCGACACGCGTCCGCCGGGCACCCCCGACTTCCAGTGAAAGGCGCTCTTGATGCCCTACCCCGTTGAGCAGAACGAGAAATTTGCCGGCTACGCCCACCCCGAGCGGTTGGTCTCCACCGAGTGGCTCGCCGCCGCGCTGGAGGACGGGGCAGTCGGGAACGGCCAGCTGGTGGTGGTCGAATCCGACGAGGACGTGCTGCTCTACGAGACCGGCCACATCCCGGGCGCCGTGAAGATCGACTGGCATACGGACCTGAACGATGAGGTCACCCGCGACTACGTCGACGGGGAAGCCTTCGCCGCTCTGGCCTCCGCCAAGGGCATCTCCCGCGACAGCACCGTGGTCATCTACGGCGACAAGTCCAACTGGTGGGCCGCCTACGCGCTCTGGGTCTTCACCCTGTTCGGCCACGAGGACGTCCGGCTGCTCGACGGCGGCCGCGACAAGTGGATCGCCGAGGGCCGGCCGCTCACCACGGACAAGACCGCCGTCGCACCGGCCGAGTACCCCGTGGTCGAGCGCAACGACGCACCGATCCGCGCCTTCAAGGACGACGTACTGGCCCACCTGGGCAAGCCCCTGATCGACGTCCGCTCCCCCGAGGAATACACCGGCCAGCGCACCCACATGCCGGCCTACCCCGAGGAGGGCGCCCTCCGCGGCGGCCACATCCCCACCGCCGCCTCCATCCCGTGGGCCCGCGCGGCCGCTGAGGACGGCACCTACCGCGACCGCTC
The DNA here is from genome assembly GCF_040702285.1 of Arthrobacter sp. NPDC080086. Taxonomy (NCBI): domain Bacteria; kingdom Bacillati; phylum Actinomycetota; class Actinomycetes; order Micrococcales; family Micrococcaceae; genus Arthrobacter; species Arthrobacter sp. NPDC080086. The sequence continues at coordinate 676 of NZ_JBFBKP010000031.1, read as the reverse complement.
CGAGCTTGAGGCGCTATACCTGGGCGAGGCCGGGCTGACCCCTGGCGACGACGTCGTGGCCTACTGCCGGATCGGCGAGCGTTCCAGCCACACCTGGTTTGCCCTGAAGTACCTGCTGGGCTTCGAGAACGTCCGCAACTACGACGGCTCCTGGACCGAGTGGGGCAACGCCGTCCGCGTCCCGATCGCCAGGGGCGCCGAGCGCGGCACCGTCCCCGCGGGAAAGTAAGCTGGAATCGTGACTTCCACTGCCCTGCCCACCGCCCTGGCGGAGATCGTTGACGACTTCCAGGCACTCGAGGAATCCGAGCGCCTGCAGCTGCTGCTGGAGTTCTCCCGCGAACTGCCCGACCCGCCGGCCCGGCTCCTGGACCACCCGGAGCTGCTGGAGCAGGTGGTCGAGTGCCAGTCGCCGCTGTTTCTTACGATCGAAACCGAGCCCGCCGCGGATCAGTCCGGGGCCCAGAGCGTCCGGCTGTTCTTCAAGGCCCCGCCGGAGGCTCCGACCACCCGCGGGTTCGCCGGTGTCCTGCACGAGGGACTCGACGGGCTCAGCCCCGCGGAGATCCTGGCGGTGCCGGACGACATGCCCGAGCTGCTGGGCCTGACCCGCGCCATCACCCCGCTGCGGATGCGCGGCATGACCGCGATGCTCGGGCGGATCAAGCGCAAGGTC